>JAFDVT010000590.1 GCA_018268875.1 Acidobacteriota bacterium | reverse complement strand
GGATTGGTCTCTTTCGCGCGAGGCGTGTCGTGGTACAGATTATCCAGTCCGCCGGCCGCGAACCGCTGGTTGCGGCGAATATTGTCGAGCGAAAAGTGCGCCGCCACCTGGTTGGCGTACGGAGCCACTTCGTGCGGATTTTCGAGCTTGTGGAGGTTCTGCCAGGTCTTCAAGAACGACTGCTGAGCGACGTCGTCGGCGTGATCCGGACCCAGATACCGGGTCCCGGTACGACGCAGAGAAGAGTAGGCGAAAATTAGCGAATCGCGGTGCGATGCGGGCGGGCAGGTGTTCGTCATGAACTAAAAGTACTGTCTTATCTTTTAGTTAGAAAGCAAGAGCGGACATGCCTTTACAGACGGGACGCAACGGCGCACACTGTAACTATTCCTTCCGGTCTGGGCGTACCGGACCGACCGGACAGCAATTCATGTCCAATTCGAGTTCCAACCCCTTGGCGCCAGCCAGAGCCATCGCTCTGGCGGAACACGTCCTGCGCGAAAAACTCGACAAATGGACGGATTTGAAGAAGCACGAACAGCTCTTTCGCCTGATTCTTGCCCGCACGCAAGGCGAAGAAAAGGCCGAACTCAAGGATCTGTTGCCGAAGCCCGATGAACGGACCATTCGCCGTTGGATAGGCCATTTGAATAGTGTCCTGCGGGCGGGTTTTGCGAACGCGGGGTGCATCTATGCGCTCCAAGTCGTGGAAGGTCAGCCGGGGCATCAGTCGGAAAGCCAGAAGAAAGACCGTAACACATTCACCATCGTTGCGAACGCCGATCTCCAAAACGCTTCGTATAGAAAATGCTGGACGGGCCTATATGCTAACAGTCTGAATGCAAAAGCCTATCCGGCGACGTTCGTCTATCCACTGTATGGCGGCTCTGAACGGGCGCTAGGCTTGGGCTGTGTCCAGATGCTCAAACACCTGTCGAGGTCGTTCCTGCTCAACGGCGTGGACCTCGAGGATGCCGACTGCGTGACGTTCCACTGCGAGGATCTCCGCGAGCCCGGCCGCAACCTGATCCTGATCGGCGGCCCCGACGAGAATCCGCATGTCGCCGACCTGCAAATCCCCGACGAACTCGAACTCGAATGGGATCGCGACACGTTGTCCATCAGCGGTGGCAAGGACGAGCACGGCACCCCCGTACCGCCGCCCACCGATACGCAAGGCGCCGGTCCCCGGGCTGTGCACGTCCTGGCGACCTGCATGCCTCCGGCTTGGATGGACGACGCCCGCATCTGGATCTTCCAGGCTCTCGAAGACCGCGCCTACGAGGCCATGGGACTGTTCTTTTCTTCGAATGAGAACCTGGAAACGCTCGCCGTCAAGCTGGGAGTGAGGCCGTCCGAAGAGTTTCCGGCGCGGATGCAGTTGGTGTTCCGTGTCCACCTCAAGGCCAACGGACAGTTGCGCAACGGCACCGGCGACGTGCAACTGATCAGCTTCTTCGGCTCCGCCAGAGGCAGCGGGCCACCGAGCCAGCCTCCGCCAATGGTCCCCCGGCGCCCGAACAATCTGGAAGGCGGCCGCAAACAAGGACTCCACATCGCGGCTTCCGGCGGAAGTAGTTTCGGCACCTAGTCGCGACGTTTCGTTGCCGCGAACGCGAAGAATTCGTCTTCGAACAGGCCGGATTCTATGACTTTGTCTTCCATTGCAAGAAGCATTTCGACGAAAATCTCTACGTAACGTTCATGGTTTGCGCGTTCAAAGGGAAAATGGCCTCCCATATAGGAAAGCAGGGTTCCACCGAATCCCTTCCACTCAACGACATGAAAAGCGGAACGAATTAGCTCCGGCAGTTTTGTGCCAAGTATCGCCTCCGAAGGATCGGCCTTGGCAACTTCTGCTTCGGGCTGCCGAACGTAGTGAATACGCTTCTGGTATTCCAACGATGGCGGAATTCCTTTGGGCCCGGAATACTGTGGACGCAAGTCGGCGGGAACAGCCGCCAGCAGGGCGTTCACCCACTGGATTTGTTGGTCCGGCAATTGAAACCGGAACGGACCGGCCCATTCAACGCCGAACATGTAGCCATTCGGGGCAAGAATGTCGTTCAAGTGGGGGAGCAAAGACTCTGCGTTCGTAATGTGGTGGAGAACGCCTTCCGCGAAGATGAAGTCGAACGGGCCTTCAAAACGGTCCTTGTTCAGATCCGCGACCCGGTACTCGATGCCCTTCAGGCCCTCCGCGTTGGCGCGTTCCGCCGCGCGAGCGAGCGCACGATCGGCTATATCGGTCGAAAGGATTTCCCCCTGATAGCCAAAGTGTCGAAGTTGCCGCTCCATCGAGCCCTCGTTCGCACCCAGGAGTAGACAACGGCTCCCACGGCTCTCGGCCACGCGATAGGTGCGCAGGAAATGCTCAACCCAACCAATTGACGAATCGCCGCTAATTTTACGGTTAATGTGTTTTTCCGTAGCCTGACAGCCAAACCACATGCCGGAATAACTTTTTGGCGCGTCGTCGTTCCACGGATTCCAATTTCGCTCTCCGGAAGAGGCCGATTTATCACGCCCAAGGAGACGATCGAAAAGCCGCATATTTGAGTATTATCGCCAATTTCACTGAAATATAGTGACGGCGACGACTGGCGGGCGCTACGATTGTGGCCGCGATGCAACCGGCCGGTGAGGCTGCAGGATCTCGCTGGCCGTCTCAAAGTCGTAACCCCGGTCGATCAATTCGGGGATCAGCCGCTTCACCGCTTCGATCGCCGGCCGTACGTTGGGCTTTTTCTGCATTTCGCGCCCGTCGTGAAGGCAGTAAATCGCCCCGCTACGCGCCGCCCCGCTACACCGCGCCGCGATCGCCGACGAACCCAGGCGCCAGTCGAGCCCGATGCAGGACCACATCACGCTCTGCAATCCCAGTTTTCGCTGCGCGCGCCCCATCCCGAACCAGCGTATGCCGAACGGCGGCCGGAACAGCACCGGACGAATCCCGACAAATTCCTGTATGGTGTTCTGCGCGGCCTCGAGTTCCTGATGGATGAACCGCCCGGACCGGAAATCGAACCTCGGGTGGTGCTCCGTGTGATTGCCGATTTCGTGGCCGGCGGCCAGCACTTCCTGCGCCACGCCCGGCAGGCGCCGAACGTTGCCGCCGCATTGGAAAAAGGTCGCTTTGACGTTCCAGCGGTCCAGGACATCCAGCAGATCTAGCGTCGATTCGCTGGGCCCGTCGTCAAACGTCAGCGACACCGACGGCCGCGTGCGCGTCCCTTCCCACTGCGAAGGCGCCAGCACCGTCGCGGATTTGCCTCGCACGGCCCACGCCGCAAACGCCGCCGTGCCGGCGATCGAAGCCGCCGTGATGCTTTCGCCAATCATGCTGTCAGCTTGTATTTTAGCTGCTACAGACTTGCAGCTTCATCCGGAACTCGGCTTTTTCCCCGGAAATCGACGCCAGTTTCATGCCGTTCTTCTCGTAGAACCGGGCGTAGGCCGCCGGAACCTCGGCCCGAACGGTCACGATGCCGGGTACCTTGCCCAGTTCCTTGAGCCGGAACAACAGCAGGTAACGCCCGAGTCCCTGGCGCTGCAAATCCTGGCGGACCATGCCCCAGCGCAACTCACCGGACGCGGCGTCAAAGCCTCCGCAGGCCGCCAGGTTCCCCTGTCCGAGGTCCACCACCCAAAAGTGCGTGGGGTCCGAATCGAGGAACGCGGCAAAGCTGCTGTCCCCGCCCGGCCCGTGCAGCGCATTGTGGATGGCCAGGCACGCCGTCCGGTCGGTGTCCGCTGCGTATTTGCGAATTTCCACAGCCGGGTTAGCTCCGCTTGTTACGGCGATGCCATCCGAGCATCGCCCCGCCGCCGGCCGCCAGGGTCAGGATCGAAAGTTCCGCCGGTTCGGGAACTCCCACCGGAGGCAGCACCGAATGCAGCGTGACGTCGTCCAGGGCGACGGTTTCCGTCACACCGTAATACAATTCCGCAGTCAACCACATCTCGTCCACGGAAGCCAGAACCGCCTGGAACTGGCTGAGCGACACCGCCCCGCCGCCAGCAATGCTCCAACCGCTGTTCGGCGCAAGCGTCACAGTTGTCGTCGCAAAGGAGGTCCCGAACGGCTGCACCGGAGACCGGTAGATCAACGTCTGCCCCGCGCCCTTTAAAACCAACAAAGGACCGTTGTAAGTCGGTTCCGGATCGCTGAACGCCCGCCAACTCAGGCTGCCGCCGCGATAGTGCAAGAGGTTGCCCCGGTAAGCCGCCGGCGCGCGAAAAAACGCCTCCGAACTGTTCGGATCGGCGAACGCAATATACCCCCCGGCGTTGTGCGAAACCGCGAACTCCGGACCTAATGTGTATGACGGCAAATCCGCCGAAATCCCCACCCAACCGTCGGCATCGGCATCGAAGGTTGAGATGACGTCGGCCCAAGCCGGACTAAGGGAAATCACTAACCCCGCGAGTACTATACCTAGACGCATAGTCATAGATAGTACCACCTGATTTTTCCACAATTTAGCGCGAAAATGTTCTTGTGAAATCCGCCGTTTTCGGTAGACTATATCCGTAACGGATGTAGCGTCTATGAAGCCACTTACGCCCCCGGTTTTCCATATTCTGCTCGCGCTGGCGGATGGCGAACGCCACGGCTACGCGATCATGCAGGACGTCCTCCACCAGACCAATGGCCAGGTCCACCTGGGACCCGGCACGTTGTACGGTTGCCTGAAGCGGATGCTGACCGCCGGCCTTGTCCAGGACTTGGGCGAACGGGCGGTCCCCGGCGCGGACGAACGCCGCCGTTATTACCGCATCACCGGGTCCGGCCGCGAAGCCGCCGCCGCCGAAATGGACCGCATGGCCTCCGCCCTGGAAGCCGCTCGCATCAAAGGCGTTACGTCTTTCGAAGGGGGCCGCTAATCCAGATGCCTGCCGCTATCGCCGCTGTCTCGCTACTTTGCCGCGCCTACCGCCTGGCGCTGTACCTGTACCCGCGCGACTTCCGCCGCCAGTACGGCCAGGAAATGACGCTCCTTTTCCGGGACCGTTGCGCCGCTCTGGTCCACCAGCCGTTTGCCCTGGCCGCCGTGTTGGCGCACACTTCGATGGACCTCGCCGCGACCGTCGCCGAAGAACATGCCGCCGCGTTCGAGGGCTCCTACCGCCTTCCCGATGCCCCACGGTTGCTCAATGGCATGCTGGTTTCTTCACTCATTTACTATTCGTTTGGCGCCGTCGTCGCGATGGAGACGCCGCGTAACCGCTACGGGAACGGCGCGGATCGCCCGTTGCAGCGCATCGAACGCGCCGAAGGCCGCATCGCCGCCGACATCCTGCACCAGTTCGACCGCGCCGACCTCGTCGCGCTGGGCGTGCGGAACGATTCCCTGGTCGACGCCCAACGCCGCGACCGCATCGTTCGCCATCCGGCCTTCCGCCGCGAGATCCACAACATCGTGGTGGAATGGGCGAACCCGCGCTACCAGAAGTCCATCGATCGCTACGTGGCGGGCGGCGACGTCGAAGACGCGGACCTCGCCCGCGCCTGGGGAACCGAATGCGAACCCTGCCGGGCGTTCCTGCGGCAGATGCGCCTGCTGAACCTGCGCAGCCATGCGTCGGAACAGGTTCGCGTCGTCGCCGGCGGCCGTGTGCGCGACGCAGCAGCGGACGTGATCGCCCGGGAAGTCCTGCAAAACGGCGAAAAGGCGTTGTTGATTTACGGCGCGGACCACGTTTGGCGGGGCGGTTCCACGCCGAACCTGATGTCCCTGCTCGACCGGAACTACCCGGGCCGCACGTACACGGTGCTCAGTTTGAAAGGCGGAGAGCCCACGGCGTTATTGCGCCTCCGCACCAACACGGCGGGCGATCGTGCAGCCAACAGCGTAGTCGCCCCGCTCGCCCTGTTCGCGCCGGAAACGAAGTTACGCGATATCGCGGATTCGGCGGTCTACAACGGTTCTTAGGATCTACCATGGTTGCCCGACCAGGCGGTTCATGGTTAATGTTTCGCCGCGTTCCTGCCTCTTGCGCATCCGTTTCCTGAGCCAACCGCGTCCCTGGTAAACCGTCTCGATCAACGGTTCGATCCGGCACTGCGGCGCGGTATCTGCCACGACGGCGCAGACCATTCGGGGAGTTTGCAGATAGTCCGCGGGCGACATCTCTGCCGTGCCGGAAAATGGATCGAACGTCATGTCGTCGAAAGCCGTATCCGGCCAAACCTGCGCCCGGAGCAGTAGAAAACGGCCGCCAAAGCGGTGGCGCACCTCGTCAAACGTGGCGCGCAACGTGCTCTCGTCCCAAAGTTCACGCGTTTGGACGAACAGATAAGTGTGTTTTTCCGCCAATGACATTCCTTGGATAAACGCGGGATGCTTCGATGACGGTCCGACGAGTCTTGGGTTTACACCCGTACCCCATTCGCCAATCTTGCCGTTTTCGGATAGCCGCCAGATGCCGTAGAGTCCGTCTGGACTCATCCACACCTCCGCGAGCCTCTGTACAGGCGGGTGCGTGTTGTCGATGGGCGTGTTCTCGATGGGATAGTAAGGCGCGGTCCCAGGCGCTTCCAGAACCGGTCGCCGTCACCGATGGTGAGATGATACATCGCGCAACATCATCAAAAGCGCAAGCGTACGCGACATCTTTACTATGGTAGAACTATGCCCATCGTAGTCGACGCCGCTAACGAACCCTGGGAGCCTCGCACCATCGCTCCCACCGGAGCCCCCGCCTTCCGCAAGAACCTGTACACCGATCCCGATACCGGCATGGAAGTCCGCCTGGTGAAGTACCCCGCGGGCACCATGAATCCGACGCATACGCATCCTTGCGCCCACGGCATGTACATCCTGGAAGGTACGCTCGTCACCAATGCGGGAAGCTACGGCCCGGGCAGCTTTGTGTGGTTTCCCGAAGGCGAAACCATGGCCCACGGCGCCACCGCGGAAACCGACGTCGTGGTGGTGTTCATCACCAACAAGCCGTTCGAAATCCACTACCACTAGCTACGCTGCTTTGTGTTTGAAGGGCGAAGACATGTAGTCCTTCGCTTCCTTGCCCGACGCCGTCTGCGGACCCACGTCCATCGCCCGTTTGTACGCCGCCAGAGCCTCCTGCCGGCGACCCTTGGCGTCGTAGGTTTGCCCCAGCCGTAACCAGGCCTGCGCCACCGCGTTGATGTCCAGATCGCCGTTTACCGATGCCTTGGCGGCCGTCCACAACTGCGGCAATGCCTGGTCGTACTCGCGCAGCAGAAAGTACACCTGGCCTCGCATGTAGGCGATGCGTTCCGCCTTCAACTGCTCGAACCCCGGCGTACGTTTGGCGCGGGATTTCTCGATCGCGTCAATCTGCGCGAGCGCTTGGGGGCCATCGTGCAAATCGGCGTACAGCAGCGCCAGTTCGAACCGGAACAGATAGTTGCGGGGGAACTGGTTGGTCAAATCCAACAGCAGCGGCGCGGCCTCTTCCGGCTTTTTTTCGCGGCGCAGAATCGCGGCCAGCAGGATGGCGGCGTCCGCCTTGTTGCGAACGCCTTTGGCCGCCACCAGACGCAAAGTCCGAACGCCTTCCTCCCGGTCGCCGCGGAATCCGGCCAGGAACCCCATCATCTTTGCCGTAAAAGGAAGATTTCCGATCAGATAGTCGTGCACGCCCTGCACCAGGCGCGCATCGTGAAAGTTGGGGTCCGCCGTGGTGGCCTGCAAGTGATACTTCCGGGCCTGCGTCGCGTCCTTCAATGGCTCGATCCACGCCTTGTAGACCAGGTAGTTCCAGTTCGCCCGCAACCCCAGCGCGACCCCCAGCGAGTACAACGCTTCGGGATCGTTGGCTCGCAGCGCCAGGCGCTTTTGCGAGAGATCCATCGCCTTGGCGATCGCGGTTTCGAACTGCGCGGTTTCGGTCACCGTCACGGGCAATTTCGGACGGCTCGAAAACGGATGCGCCGACCCGATCAGGTCCGATTCGAGCGCCCCATGCTGGTACATCGCCCGGAACAGCACGGTTTGCGCGACATTGTTCTGCGCCTGCGCCTGATCCGGCCGTTCGGCGGCTTCGCGGACGAAAATCGCCAACGCGTCATCGTATTCGAGGTTGTAGAAATTCTGAAATCCGGGCGAGATCTGTCCAAATACAGCCGTGCCGCTACCGCTCAGAACCACTGCTGCCAGGATTCCGGCCATCCAACCGCGCAAGCGCCCAACTGGCATGTTCACGAACGATTTCCTCCGAAGCCGATTCCAGAATCCGTCGCACGGGTTCGCGCAGACGCTGGTCCCCGCTGTTTCCCGCCGCGATCAAAACATTGCGCAAAAACCCGGCATAGCGAGCGCGGCTCACCGGAGTCTTCTCAAACTGTAGACGGAACCGTGGCGCGTCCAGATTCAACAGATCCTCGAGAGAGGCGCCGGAAATCGTAAAAAATTCCGGCGCTGCCGTTTCCGGCGCGCGACGGTTCCACGGGCACACATCCTGACAGATATCGCAGCCGAAGATGTTGTTTCCCATTTGCGAGCGATAAGCCTCGGGAATACTACCCTTTAACTCGATCGTGAAGTAGGAGATACAAGCGCTGGCGTCGAGCGTCCAGCCGTCCGCGCCATCGGGCCAGCCGCCGGCCGCATCTGGAACGATCGCTTGGGTCGGACAGGCGTCGATACACCTCGTGCAGGACCCGCAACGATCGGGCGGAGGCTCCGCGTTCGGCGTAAGGTCCAGCGACAAAAGCACTTCCGCCAGCAGGAACCACGACCCCTGCTGCTGATTGATCAGGCAGGTATTTTTCCCGATCCAGCCCAACCCGGCTTGCCTCGCCAGCGACCGTTCGAGCAGCGGCGCCGTGTCCACGCAAATACGAGCCTCAAACGCTTCCCGCTCGCCTAGCAAGGCCACCATGCGCTCCAGGTCGCGGCGCATAAAGTGATGATAATCCTCGCCTTGCGCGTACTTCGCGATGCTGGGTGATCCACTATCGATCGCCCGGTTGTACAGCTTACCGACGCACAGAATCGACCGTACCGACGGCAGCAATTGGCGAGGATCGCGCCGGATGTCCGCGCGGTGGTCGGTCAGGTACCCCATGCGGCCAGCGTAACCCTGGTCCACCCAGTCGCGGTATCTCGGAAAATCGGTCGCGGCCGAGTCCACGGCGGCAATCCCCGCAAGCTCGAACCCATGCTCGCGGGCGGCTGCCAAGACATCGTAGGCGGAAAGTCCCATCGTCACCTAAGCCGTTGCTGGAGCGGTTCCTAGGGTGAACGGACAGCTGTACGGGCACCGGATTTCCGCCGATGACATGTGTACTGTGAAATCCGCCACCGTACTGCTGAGAATCGTGTTGGGACTTGAGGGGGTGATCCTGATCCTCCGCACACCCCAGATTATCGCGGCCTTGAACAACGCGGTAGCGTCGATCGGCGGAGGCATTTTCCAAGGCTATTGGGCGAGCCTCACCCCGAACCTGCAATACGGCATGCCGCTGTTGGGCATGTGTTGTCTAATCACGGTTTGGGGCATGCTGAGCGGCAAGAAATGGGCCCAGCGCGCCGGCATGGTCGTGAGCGGCGTCCACACCATCCTGTTTCCGTTCTTTACTCCTCTGGGATTGCTCGGCCTGTCGACGCTCCATCGGGACCGCCTGGCTTTGAAGCTCGAACAGATCCAAAGCCGCTGGCAGGAACCGGTGCCCACGCAACTGCTGCCCAGCGCCTTCCGCCTGCTGGTCGGCATCGCCATTGCGATCATGGCCGGTACGCTGTATTTCCTGGTCAACGCCAGCCAACGCACGGACCAGTCGGAATTTCTGGAAATCTGGACCATTCCGGTGGCCCTCGCCGTGGTCAACGTGCTGCTGGTGATGGTGCACGATGCGGGTTCCACGGCGGCTGGCATCATCTCCGGGTTCCGCATCGAAATTCTGCGCATGGGCTTCCTGCAACTGGAACGGTCGGAAGCCGGTAGCTGGGCTTGGAAAAAGCGTGACCGTACGGTCTGGCAGCATCTCCGCGCCGGTGTCCGCACCTCGTCCTTGACCCCCATCAGCGACGACGACCGCATCGACAGCCGCCTCTTTATCTACCAGTGCGGCGGTCCGTTCGGCGAATTCGCCCTGGGCCTGGTGTTCCTTGCCGGGATGATCGCCGCGCCGCATCCGGCCTGGACCGAAATGCTCGGCCTCGCGTGTTTGCTGGCGTTTGGCCGCTTCGTGCTGGAACTCGCCCTGATGCGCAATTCCGACGAGGAATACACCGATGGCGCGCGTCTCGTCCAGTTGTGGAACCGCGACCCTGAAGGCGAACGCTGGTGCGTCCTGCATTCGATCGCGCAGTCGCAAGGGCGGCAACCCATCGCTCCCGGTCAATGGCCCGAAGCCTGGGTATTGCGCATTTCCGCGGACCCCGAGTCGCCGGTCTATCCCGCCGGTTGCTTCTACGCCTACGCGCACTACCTCGATCGCGGCAATCTCGACAAGGCCAAGGAATACCTGGATCGCCTGCGGCAGATCAAGGCGTGGACGCAGCAGGAACGCGTGGTGGTCGAAATCACGTTCTTCGAGGCGTTCACCGGCACGCGCAACGCAGCCATTGTCGAAGGCGCGCAGGTGTTGAATCGCACCACGGCGGCCGCCAAGCGCATGGAAGCCATGCTGCTGATCTCCGAAGGCTTCATGAACGACGCGATGGTGAAGATCGAAGAAGCGCGCCAGTTGTTCGGCCATCGGCGGCGTCGCGGCGGCGGCTGGGAACGCTTTGAGCAGAACCTGTTACGGCAGATGGAGGACCGCATCACCGAAACGCGCCAGAATCGCAACGGCGGCAACGGTCTGCTGCGTCTGCGCCAGCAGGTGTCCGGCGCCGGAGAGTCCGCCGAGGCCGAAGCCCAGGTTCCCGCGGCTGCTGCTGGGCAGGATTCGGTGCAATTTGCCGAAATCATTCGCCGGACGTCCATGTAATTGCGTCCGGAACCGCCGTCGCGGCGTCCTACAATGTAGGAAAAGGAGCGGACGTCCACAGCCGTGTCGAAAATCCCGTATTCCCAGGTCACCCCGCAACAGATTTACGCCACCCGCCGCAAGTTCCTCCAGGGCGCGGCGCTCGCCGGAGTCGGTTTGGCCGGCTCGGCGGCAATCGCTACCGCTGCCAAGCTCGACGGCGTCGCCAAAAGTCCCTTGAGCGTCAAGGACGAAAAACTGACCCCGATCGAGGCGGTTACCGGCTACAACAACTTCTACGAATTCGGCACCAGCAAGGACGCTCCCGCGCAAAACGCCGGGAACTTCAAGACTAATCCCTGGAAACTGGTGGTGGAAGGCGAGGTCGGCAAACCCAAGACCTACGACCTGGACTCCATCATGAAGCTTGCGCCCTTGGAAGAGCGGATTTACCGCATGCGCTGCGTCGAGGCCTGGTCGATGGTCATCCCGTGGATTGGGTTTTCGCTGTCGGAAGTGATCAAGCGCGCCGAACCCACGGCCAAAGCGAAGTACGTCGCGTTTGAGAGTTACTACGATCCGCGGCAGATGCCGCAAGCCCGCTACGGCGGCTTGCCGTTCCCCTACATTGAAGGTCTGCGGCTGGATGAGGCGATGCACCCGTTGACGCTGCTGTGTTCCGGCCTTTACGGCGAGACGCTGCCGAACCAGAACGGCGCGCCGCTGCGCATCGTGGTGCCGTGGAAATACGGGTTTAAGAACATCAAGTCCATTGTGAAGATCAAGCTGCAGGAAAAGCAGCCGAACACCACCTGGGCGCTGGCCAACAACAACGAATACGGCTTTTATTCGAACGTGAACCCGAGCGTCGACCATCCGCGCTGGAGCCAGGGCAAGGAACGCCGCATCGGCGAGTTCTTCAAGCGGGAAACGCTGATGTTCAACGGCTACGGCGATCAGGTGGCCAAGCTGTACGCGGGCATGGATCTCAAGAAGAATTACTAGTGGCGAAAGTCATTGTCTTTCTGCTCTGCCTCGCGCCCGTGGGGTACCTGGCGTGGGGCTTGGTGTACGGCGAACTGGGCGCGAATCCGATCGAGTACATCACGCGCGACACCGGCGACTGGACGATGCGGTTCCTGCTGCTCAGCCTGCTCGTCACTCCCGCTCGCCGATTGCTGGGCAAGCCGGGCTTGATCCGCTACCGCCGCATGCTGGGGCTGTTCGGATTCTTTTGCGCGGTCCTGCACTTTGTCACCTACATCTGGTTGGACCGGTTTTTCGACATCCCCGACACGATGAAGGACATCGCCAAACGGCCGTTCATCCTGGTGGGGTTCCTGAGCTTTCTGCTCCTGATTCCGCTGGCCGTGACCTCGACGGCCGGTTGGATCCGCCGCCTCGGCGGCAAGCGCTGGGCGATCCTGCACCGCGCCGTCTACCTCAGCGTGATCCTGGGCGTCGTGCACTACTGGTGGCTGGTAAAGTCCGACATCCGCATGCCGCTGCTCTACGCGGTGCTCGCGGCGCTCCTGCTCGGCTATCGAGTAGTGACCCGGTTCTGGCCAGCCTCGCCGTCCAACCGTTAGCTTGCCTCCGCACCGCTTCCGGTGCCTGTCACCGTACCGCGTCGGAAGCGGTACGCCCAGACAAATCCGAGTCAGGCAAGGCCCGAGGGAGGCCCTCATAAGGGTGAGGTGGCCCCACGGTTGGATCGCCGCCTTTGGGGGT
>JAFDVT010000058.1 GCA_018268875.1 Acidobacteriota bacterium | reverse complement strand
GGACTCTTCCTCGGCAAACGCCTGATAAATCTTGTCGAGCGATGTCGAAGGAACCAGTTCGGTCAACTTGGCCTGCAGGGTCGCGAACTCCGGCGTACGTCCCACGGCGTACCGGGTACGGAATTGGGCCTCCCGAATCGCCAATTCGGCATCTGGCATCAGCCCCAGGTCGCGAACTTCCGCCCGCCAGCGTTCCAGTTGCTCGCGCATGCGCGTCACAACCGTTGGCTCCGTCTTCGCGATATCCTGCACCTCGTTCGGATCGGCCTGCGTGTCGTACAGTTCCTCGGTGCCCTTCGTGTAGTTCCGGACATACCGATATCGCGCGTCGCGAACCGCCCGCGCAAACTCGTAGCGGTCCCGCACACGGTCCGTCGACGCGTAGGTAAACCGCCGCTGTTGCGGTGCCGAAAGCGCTTGCCCTTGCATAAATGCGGGGGCGCGAACGCCCGCCAGTTGCAGCAGCGTCGGGGCGATGTCGATCAGGCTGACCAGCCGTTGCGACACGGCGCCCTGGGTCTGGCCCGGCATACGGATCAGAAGCGGCACCCGGGTTCCAGTTTCATAAACTGCGCTATTGCCTTCTTCGAGGGCAAAACCGTACTCGCTGGCAAAGATCACGACGGTGCCCGGCTTTGCCTCCTTCAGGCGAGCCGCAAACTGCATGTCGAGCAACCCGATCAGTTCGTGGTAGTGCGCCCAATCCAGGCGGTTCTCGTCGTTGTCTTCAAAGTGTTGCGGCAACTCGACTTCGGCCCCTCGGCCTCGCTGGTCGGGCTTCAATGCCTTCACCACCCGGTCGTAGGACGCATCGCGCAGCCGGATCCGGGCCGGAGAGACGGCGTCCAGTCGCCGCCAAGTGAACGTAGGCTTCGTCGACGGCGCGACGACCGCGTAGCCCGCCGCCTTCAGGTAATCCGGCAACCGCTTGATGAAGTCGGGTAACACCGCGCGGCCGTCCAGGTGCATCCCTGTGGACACCGGCCACATGCCCGTTTCGAGTCCCGCGCGCGACACCGCTGGAATGGACGACGCCGCGTAAGCGCGGTCGTACCGCGTGGCACCGGCGGCGAACGCGTCGATCGCCGGTGTCGACACGCTGCTGTAGCCATAACAGCCCAGGTGTGGGCCGAGGTTGCCACAGGTGATCAACAGAATGTCCGGCAGGGCGGGCGCGCTTTCGGGTTGTTGTTGTTGTTGACCCCAAAGGTTGCGGCCCAGCGCGGCCGTAGCAACAAGCAAACTGCGTCGATCGATCATCGTTTCCTCAAAAGGGTAACGCGCGTGACAGATCCGCCAGCGACTGAAGAAAAGCGAAGGGCGCGGCTCCCAGTACAGGAAAGCCGCGCCCTTTTGCTTTGCGGGGAAAATATCGTGGTGTGTGTGTCCGTGCGTGCGACGGAGGAGTTAGGCGACGAGCAATTCGTCGAACTCTTCCGAGAACTCTTCCTGGCGGCGATCCGCAATCTCCTGGCAGGAGATACAGTACGGAGTCCACGGCACGGCATTGAGGCGCTTCAGGTTGATGTCCTCTTCGCAATGCATGCACACGCCATAGGAGCCTTCGTCGATGCGGCGCAGCGCGGCGCGCACATTGCGCAGCAGCGTCGATTCACGATCGAGCGTACGGATCGCGAGTTCGCGCTCCGCCGCGTGCTGCACTTCATCGAGCGCATCCGGCGTTTTTTCAATCGCGATCCCTTCGCGATTCCGCACATTGCCCTCGAGTTCGCGACGCTTCGCATCCAGGGTCATCTTAAAGCGGTTCAGTTCGGTCTTCGTCATCATGGTTGCTTCTCCTCTGATCTTTCTTGTTTTGTTGTCTTTTGTTGTTGTCTGCTTACTGCTTTCAACTATTTTGCTTCGCTGTTTCTTACTGTTGTTATGCCGTCTTAGACGCTAGCCGTTCACGAAAGGTTCAGGCTTTTGCGAATGATTTACGTCGCTGACAAATTTGTTACAATCCGCATCCCGAATGTTTCCGTCTTTCGCAAGACTACGAGATGACGGTTACGACAAAAAGGTTTCACGTTCCTTTGAACTTCCTGCCCCAACCTGATAGCACGGCGCGTTCCAAACTGGAATCGCTGTCCACTCACGCGAAATCGGGGCCCAAGCTGGCGCACAAATCCGGCTGCGCCTGGGGGCATCACGTCACAACGGACGGACACCGCAGATCCGCTGCGGGGTGGAACCTACCTACATTTTTGGGGGTAGTTTAAAATCGCGGAAGATGACATCCCGGACCGGGAACCCTCGCGATTTGCTACTTGCCAAAGCCGTGCTGAACTGATTCCGCAGTTCAGCTTCTCGGTATAATACCACGCCCTCGCTCAATGTCAAGCAATTTTTCAGCCAAACTTCCATCGTCCAGCCATTGACCAACCATATCGTCTAATCGCAGCCAACCCTTTAGGCGGAATCGTATACTAATGAAAGTCCCGCCAGTAAAAAATGCCCGCCAGAAGCCATAAGTTCCTCATCCTGTCTCTTTGCGCCGGCTTCTTCCTGCTTTGCCTGGCGTTTATTCCGGTCCTGGGCATCCAAAACGACGAGGCGCTGTTTGCCAGCGTCATCTACGGGCCGATCGCCCGCGAGTTCCGCCTCCGCGCCTTCGGGCACGACCTCCCGCTCATGGTGATGACGTACCTAGGCGCTTTAAAAACATGGGCTTACGTGCTGATTTACGGCATCTTCCCGCCGTCCATCTGGAGCCTTCGCCTCCCGCCCGTCGTGTTCGGCGCGCTCACCGTCGGGATTTTTGCGGCGTTTCTCAATAAAGCGGGAAAGTGCGGCGCCGCGGCCCTTGCCGGCGCACTTCTTTTGATGCTCGACCCCTCGTTTCTGCTGATGACTGTCTACGATTGGGGTCCGGTCGCCTTCCAGCACCTGTTCCTCGTGTCAGGATGCTACCTTCTGTGGAAGTTCGCCAACAATCCCACGCCGGCCCACTACCTCTTTTGGGGATTCTTCTGTCTCGGCATGGGACTTTGGGATAAGGCGCTCCTCAGTTGGAGCCTGTTCGGACTCGGCGTCGCGACGCTCACGGTCTTCCATCGCGAACTCCGTCAATTGTTTACACTTCGCCGCGCCGGGATCGCCGTCCTTGGCTTCGTCATCGGCGGCGCGCCGCTGGTGCTCTACAACGTTCGCCACGGCCTCAAAACCTTCCGGGGGAACGCAAAAATCGACTGGTCGGAGGTGGCTCCCAAATGGGTACACGCCAAATCGACACTCGACGGGTCGGCACTTTTTGGGTACCTGGTGCGGGAAGAATGGGAAAAAACGTCCGTCCAGCCCCCAAACGGCCTACCCAGCGCCAGCTTCGCCCTCCGGGAAGCAGTTGGTGAGCGCCGACAGTCTTTCGGCTATTGGATGTTCCTAGCGTGCGCTGTGGCGATCCCGCTATGGTGGCCCCGGCGGCGCGCCGTGCTGTTCGCGCTGATCTACCTCGCCTGCGCGTGGACATTGATGGCCGCCACCAAAGACGCCGGGGCGTCGGCGCATCACGTGGTATTGCTGTGGCCGTTCCCCCAATTTGTGATCGCGATGACACTCGCGGGCCTCACGACGCGCGGCCGCTGGGGGATGATTGCCGCCGGAGTGATCGTAGGCATACTGTCCACTCAGAATTTCCTGGTGCTGAATCAGTACTACACGCAAGGCACACGCTTTTGCGGTGGCACCGTCTGGACCGACGCCCTGGAGCCGCTCCATCAGGCGATTCGGAATCGAGCCCAGAACGCGCCCGCCGTCAATTTGCTCGGTTGGGGTACAGAATTCAGCCTGACGATGCTCGAAAAGGGCAAGTTGCCGCTCCGCAACGCCTCGGTGCACGTCGGCGAGGAAAACCCGAGCACCGACGACCGGAACGCGATCCAGGCCATTCTCGCCGAACCGGGCGCGCTGTATGTCGCGCACGTCGAGGATCAGGAACTGCAACCCGGCCTCGTCAAGCGGTTCGACAACCAGGCGAAATCGTTCGGCTACCGCCGCGAGGAAGTGCAGCGGATCGACGACCGCTGCGGCCGCCCGATGTTCGAACTGTTCCGCTACGTCCCGCTGGTTACTGCTGCAGCGACACCGTCCCCCAAATAAGACCCAGGTCGCGTTTGTCGCCCGGCGCGTGCGTCGCGCGGTCGACCGAGAGTCGAAGGTCCAGCCAACCGTCGCGAACTAGCCCAGGAGGCAGGTCCAGGCGCCAGTCGAACGCGTCCACGTTGGTGAACCGGCGGGAACCGAGAACCGTCGAACCTGCCGCCACAGTGAGCGTAACGGGACCTTGGGCAATCACCGTCTCCGGACAGAATCCGGTGACGCGCACGCGGCGATCCGCCGGTTCCGCGCCGATGCGAAGCGTTGCAGTCTTCGCCATCCAGCGGAACTTGCCCTCGATCGGCCACCAGCCTTCGCCGAGCAGACTGGCATACGCCGCCTCGCCCAGGTTGATGCTGCGCGGACGGCTCTGCGCGTACTGCGGCAGGATCACGTTGCGATACCGGTTGGTGGCGTCC
>JAFDVT010000589.1 GCA_018268875.1 Acidobacteriota bacterium | reverse complement strand
GTTCAAGCGGAGCCTGCCACTCGTGTTCGCCGATGGGGAGACGGCCGCCGTGCTGCTGTACGCGAACCCGGCTCCGGATACTTCGCCGATGTCCTTGGAATTGCCGGTGGTGGCGTTCGATAACGGCGCGACGGGCGAGGCCGTTCGCGCGTCTGGCCGTGGGCGTCTGGTGCCGGTGACCGCAACTCCCGCGCAGATCAATGATGCGCTTTTGAGTCTGCTGCCCGATTCGCGGCAGAACGCGGCGGCGGTGGTCGACATCGTAATGCCTGTGTACAGCGGCGTCGAAGAAACACGCACGGCGATCCGCAGCGTTCTGGATTCGTCGATCCGGCAGCCTTATGAATTGATCGTGGTGTTCGACAATCCCGGCGACGAGCAAATGCGGGCGATGCTTCGCGAGTTCGAACCGCGCATCACGGTTCTGGAAAACGGCACGAACCGGGGCTTCGTGCGTTCCGTGAACCGCGGCATGTCGCTGCACCCCGGCCGCGATGTCCTGCTGTTGAATTCCGACATCGTGGCGCCCGCGTCGGACTGGCTGGACCGCATCCGCGCCGCTGCTTATGCTTCGCCTCGCACCGGCACGGTGACGCCGTTTTCCAACAACGCCACCATCTGCAGCTATCCGCGGTTCTGCCGGAACAACGAGATCCCCGAAGGTTGGACGGTAACCGGCCTCGACGCGCATTGCCGTACAACGCTCAGCGGCACGAGGCTGGATCTGCCGACCACGGTGGGGTTTTGCATGTACATTCGCGCCGAATGCCTGGCCGAAACCGGGCTGTTCGATGCGAAGACGTTCGGCCAGGGTTACGGCGAAGAGAACGACTTCTGCATGCGCGCGGCGGAGCGCGGCTGGAAGCATGTACTGGCGGCTGACGTGTTCGTGCAGCATGTGGGCGGCGTCTCGTTTGGAGCGGCGTCCACAGCTCGCGCGGCGGCCGCCTACGAAAAGCTGAAGAAACTGCATCCTGCGTACGGTCCGGCGGTGGAGGCGTTCCTCGCCGAAGATCCTGTCCTGCCCTTGCGCAGACGGCTCGATCTGGTTCGGCTGCTACCGCGCGGCGATGTGTACTGCCTGGCGAGTAACAAGCTTCCCGGCGGAACCGAGCGTCACGTCCAGGAGCTTGCGGATAGCGCCAGGCGCCGAGGCGAACGTGGCCTGCTGCTTCGCTATGCCGACGGCGAACATGTGGAGATCGAAGGGTTCGACAACCAGCGGTATCGACTGCCGGAAGAGTCCGACGCATTGCGTGTCGCGTTGCGCGAATTGGGCGTGCAGCGGCTCCACATTCATCAGACAGTGGGCGCGCCGCCTGCGTTGTTCGACCTCGGCCTGCCGTACGACGTCACGGTGCACGACTATGCGTGGATTTGCCCGCAAATCAAGCTGATCGACCGTACGGGCCAGTACTGCGGCGAACCGGATACGCACGTGTGCGAGGCCTGTTATGCAGCGCTGGGTCCGAACGAGGATTGGCCGGAAGCGGGCAAGCGGATGACAACAGTCGAAGGGTTACGCGCGCAGAGCAAGCGGCATCTGGAAGGGGCCGGCACGGTGTGGTTTCCGTCGCACGATGCGGCGTCGCGGATGTCGCGCTATGTGCAGATCGCAAAGCCCGTGGTGCGTCTTCACGACGAACGCCCGCCCTTGCCGCGGCGGCGGAGACGGCAGGCGAACGAAGCGGCGCGCATTGTTTTTATTGGCGGTTTGACGCGCGCCAAAGGGTTCGACGTGCTGTACAACTGCGCGTGGAATGCGCGCAAGCGGGGACTGCCGTTGGAATTCACGGTGGCGGGCCCATGCGCGGACCGGCGCCGATTGCAGGACGTGGGAGTTCGCGTTCTGGGGCCGTACCTCGAAGGCGAAATTCACGGCATACTGGATGAGATCCAACCGCATGCGGCGTTCTTTCCCGGGCAGTGGCCGGAGACGTTCTCCTACACGCTGTCGACCGCATTCGACGCTGGATTGTGGCCCGTGGCGTTTGACCTGGGTGCGATCGCCGAGCGCGTGAAACGGTACGGCTACGGGCGTCTGTTGCACCTGGACACGCCGGTAGCGGACGTGAACGACGTCTTGTGGAACGAGGCTTGATGGATTGAGCGGTTTTTTCCAACACGAGAAGGCTCTTGTCGAAACCAGGTCGATTGGCGACGGCACGCGCATCTGGGCGTTTGCGCATATCCTCGAGGGCGCGCGCATCGGACGGGACTGCAAGATTTGCGACCACGTCTTTATCGAGGCGGACGTCGTGATCGGCGACCGGGTGACGGTGCAGTGCGGGGTGCAATTGTGGGACGGCATTCGGCTGGAAGACGATGTGTACATCGGGCCGAACGTAACGTTCGCCGACGACCCGTTGCCCAGACGCAGGCCGGGTCAGCCGTTGAAGCGAACCACGGTGCATCACGGCGCGTCAATCGGGGCGAACGCCACGCTGCTGCCGGGCGTGCGGATTGGGGAAAGCGCAATTGTCGCGGCGGGCGCGGTGGTGAACCGCGATGTCCCTCCGGGCGCGATCGCCGCGGGCAATCCCGCGCAGATTACCGGCTATGTCAGCGAACCGGAACTGGCGTCGCTGCGCGTGGCCGACCGGGTACGGCAAGCCGAACGCATCGCCACCGAGGTCGGGGGCGTGGAACTGTACGGCCTGCCCGGCGTGGAAGACATGCGCGGCATGTTGACGTTCGGCGAGACGGGCAAGCATCTGCCGTTCGACGTCAAGCGGTTCTTCCTTGTGTACGGTGTGCCGAATGAAGAAGTGCGCGGCGAACATGCCCATCGCGAACTGCATCAGTTCCTGCTGTGCGTGCACGGGTCGTGCCATGTGACGGCCGACGACGGGCGAACGCGGCGTCAGTTTGTGTTGAATTCGCCCTCGCTCGGGTTGCACATTCCGCCGATGGTTTGGAGCATCCAACACAAGCACACGCCGGATGCCGTGCTGGTGGTGTTCGCGTCGGCGGGCTATGACGCCGGCGACTACATTCACGATTACGACGAGTTCCGCCGCGAGTTGGAGGCGCGCAAGCAACAATGAAGATCCCCGCCAACGATTTCGAACGTCAATGGGCGGACACGAGTGCCGATGTCATGGCCGCCGTTGCGGAGGTGGGCGCGAGCGGCTGGTACATTCTAGGCCAGCAGGTGCGGGGGTTCGAGGAAGCGCTCGCCGCGTACTGGAAGTTACCGCATGCCGCCGGCGTCGCCAACGGGATGGATGCCATCGAGATCGGGTTGCGCGCGCTGGGGTGCGGAACGGGCGATCTCGTCCTGACGAGCCCCATATCGGCGTTCGCGACTGTGCTGGCGATCCTGAAGTTGGGTGCGATGCCGGTATTTGCCGATTGCGCTCCGAACGGCTTGATCGATCTGGACGAATGTCGCGAAATCCTGACCAAACGCCCTGGAATCGGCTATTTTGTGCCGGTTCATCTGTATGGGCACTGCCTGGACATGGAAGCGCTTTCGAACCTTCGGCGCGACTTCGGGTTGCGGATCGTGGAAGATTGCGCCCAGTCGATCGGCACGGGTTGCGGACATGCGGGACAGGTGGCGGCGACCAGTTTTTATCCCACCAAGAATCTAGGCGCGCTGGGCGACGGCGGGGCATTGCTGTGCCGCGACGCGGACCTGGCGGCGAGTGTCCGGCAATTGCGCGATTACGGGCAATCCCACAAGTATGTACATGCGGTTGCCGGGTACAACAGCAGGCTCGATGAGTTGCAGGCGGCGATCCTGCGCAAGGCGTTCCTGCCGCGTCTGGCGCGCTGGACGTCACGCAGGCAGGCGATTGCGGCGCGATACCGGGAGGCCATTCAGAATCCTTGGATTGAAATTCCGGCCGCGCCCGCGGACTCGGTGTGGCACTTGTTTCCGGTGTTGGTGGACGCGAAGGCCGAAGCGCTGGCGTACTTCCGTGATGCGGGCGTGGGCGTCGCCGAACATTATCCGCAAGCGTTGATCGAACAGCCCGCGCTGGGCGACGGGTTCCATCGTAGCGGCTGCGAACGGGCCAAGCAGTTCTGCCGGCGGCAGATGAGCTTGCCCATTCATCCGTACCTCGACGACAACGAAGTGGAACGCGTGATCGATATCGCGAACCGCTGGCGAGCTTAGTGGACGCGGTACTTGGCGATCAGCTTGTCGTCGAGTTCCACGCCTAGACCTGGACCTTGCGGCACGTAGACGGCGCCGTCGCGATATTCGATGGGGTTCGCCAACAGATCGTGCGGATAGCCGAGAGGACCCAGGATGTCGCAAGGGAAGTCCTC
>JAFDVT010000588.1 GCA_018268875.1 Acidobacteriota bacterium | reverse complement strand
CCTGTCGCGATACCATTAGATGGCCCAGCCACGGACTGAGACGATGACCGGCGTAGTTCTTCATCGCGCGTAGTTCCGTCGCGATACCCAATGCATCCGAGACGCGCTTGGCCGTTCGTTCGTCATTGGTCGCGAAGCTCACCCGCACATGGCAGTTGTCGAGGATAGAATTGTTCTGGCCATAGGCCTTCTCGATCTGATTGAGCGACTGCGCGATCAGGAAGGATTTGAGGCCATACCCTGCCATGAAGGCCAAGGCGCTCTCGAAGAAATCCAACCTCCCCAATGCGGGGAATTCGTCAAGCATCAGGAGCAGGCGGTGTTTGCGCCGGTTGGAGTCCAGCTCTTCTGTCAGGCGCCGACCGATCTGGTTGAGGATCAGCCGGATCAACGGCTTTGTCCGGCTGATGTCGGAAGGCGGCACGACGAGATAGAGCGTCAACGGTTTGTCGCTTTCCACGAGGTCTTCGATGCGCCAGTCGCATTGCCGGGTCACCTTCGCGACGACAGGATCGCGATAGAGCCCGAGGAAGCTCATGGCCGTCGAGAGCACACCGGATCGTTCGTTTTCCGATTTGTTGAGCAGCTCGCGTGCCGCGCTGGCAACGACGGGATGAACTTTTCCCTTGCCCAGATGGGGCGTGTTCATCATCGCCCACAAGGTCTTCTCGATCGTCCGCCGCGGATCCGACAGGAAATTGGCGACGCCGGCCAAGGTCTTGTCTTCCTCGGCATAAAGGACATGCAAGATAGTCCCAACAAGCAATGCGTGGCTGGTCTTTTCCCAATGGTTTCGGCGTTCGAGTGCGCCTTCCGGATCGACCAGGACGTCCGCGATGTTTTGCACATCGCGCACTTCACGCTCGCCACGTCTGACTTCCATGAGTGGATTGTAGGCGGCGCTTTGCGCATTGGTGGGGTCGAACAATAGGACACGGCCGAAACGCGCGCGCCATCCTGCCGTCAGAGTCCAGTTTTCGCCTTTGATGTCGTGAACGATGGCCGAGCCGGGCCATGTCAAAAGCGTCGGAACGACGAGGCCTACGCCTTTGCCCGATCTGGTCGGTGCGAAACACAACACATGCTCTGGCCCATCGTGGCGCAGATAGCTGCCGTGCAAGCGGCCAAGCATCACGCCGTCAGGGTGGAGCAAATCGGCGCCGCGAATTTCTTGATCGGTCGCCCATCGCGCCGAGCCGTAAGTGATCGCATGTTTGGCTTCACGGGCGCGCCAGACCGACATAGCGATCGCAATGGCGAAGGCCGCGATGCCACCGCTGCCGGCTATGTATCCACCTTCGACGAATATGTCGTGGGCGTAGGCATCGAACGAAAACCACCACCAGAAGAAGATGGGCGGCAGGTAGAATGGCCAGCCGAAGATGTGAAACCATGGTGGACCAAGTTCAGGCTGGAAGGCGAGTTGCCATGCGGTCCATTCCGTCGCTCCCCACACGAATGCGAGAACGACGGAACAGACGACGATAATTTGGCCCCATAGGATCTTTGTCGCGGACATGGAGGCGAGATCGCGCCATCCTGTTCGCTCTTCAAGGCAAACTTGGGCGTGATGCGAGAATGGGATAGCGCAGCGCGCAAATCGGTCGGCGCTAAAGACCGAGCCCACGCTTGCGTCCCATGGACCAATCGATGCCGTGCCCTGTCGCGATGCCTCTCACTTCTTGCCCGAGATGTTGTTCCAGTGCAGGCCGCCACGGTACCAGCTGAAACCCTAAGCCGTCGTCGATCATCGCAAAGCGCCCAGAGGCCAGCGTGATGCGCTGACGGTAGGTACCCGAGACGGGTTGACCCTCCGCAAGTGGCTGATGCGTTAGTCCATGCTCCGCGGCGAGCTTGGCGGCGGTCTCATCAAGTTCGCGATGTCGCAGCGTAGCAAGAAGATCGCGCGCAAAGAGCACCCGCTGCCCTTGCCGTCGCGCCAATCCTTCTTCTGCGAGATGTTCTGTCCGGGCGCTCATTGCAGCGCGTACGTCCGCGCCGAAACCGGCATTGGCTATCGGCGCATCGCGCGTCAGCAATTGCCGATCGATCCAGGTTGCCCCGGGGGCATCCACTTGTGCCTCGATCGTGAGATCGGATCGGATCGCGAGCGCCAAACGCTTGCGGCCTTTCTCGTCTTCATAAGCGCGCGTCTCGACCACGGCGCCCGGCACGGCATCGCCTGTCATCTCAAGATCGGAAAACTTCAGATGATGGGTGCGCCCGTCGACACCTTCGATGACGGCATAGGCAGTGCCATTCAATTCATCGTGCAGGCCTCGGCCAACAAGCCGCCCCACGATCGGCTCGACCGGTGCGCTAGGATGTAGTGCGAATTCGGACACGTCCGGCTCGCGGCCCGTATCGGTCATCGCCCTGTGCATGGTCTTGATGATGTCGCCCCGGATAGAAAGGTCGCGCAACGTCTGCTCGAGTCCCGGCTTCAGAGTCCATTGCCCCGGCGCCACCTGTTCGGCCAGCCCCAGCCGTTCCAGTTTCTGAATCCGGCCGGCAAGCAGCCGGCGCAATTCCGGATCTTCGTCCGGGGCGCCGGGTCTGAGATCGACGATGCCGCCATTGTCGTCGGCGGTATCGCGCAAAGTACGGTCGAAGTTCGTGAAGCGCTCGGCGTGAGTGTCCTTTTCGAGGGCTGATTGGATTTCCTGCTCGCTGCGCGGACCGAGCTCCAGACTGACCAGCTCGGCCGCCCGCAGCCGGAAGCCGCGGCTGATGTAGTCGCGGCTGATGACGAGATCCTTGCCGTTCGTAAGCTTGCCACGCACCAGGACATGGATATGCGGATTGTCCGTATCCCAGTGATCGACCGCGACCCAATCGAGCTTGGTACCGAGATCGTGCTCGGCCTCCTTCATCAGCTTGCGCGCGAAGGTCTTGAGGTCCGCCATCACGGGCGCGTCTTCGGGAGAGACAATGAAGCGGAAGTGGTGCCGGTCGTCCTCGCAGCGCTCTGCGAAGGCCTTGGTGTCCGCCTCGTCGGAACGGGCGTTGAACATCCGCGCCTCTTGGCCATCGCGCGTGACGCCCTCGCGTTTCAGATAGCTGATATGTTTGGCGAGAGGCGCAGAGCGGAACTTGGAACCTTTGTGCTGGACCACGCGCGCCTTCACCACGACGCGGCGGGACGGTGACTTCAGCCCAAGAGACCGTGCCGCTTTGCCGCCCCGGCCGAACGTGGAGCGGCCAACCTTGCCACCTCCGCCAGCAAAGCGCGAGCCGGTGTGCCCCGCCTTCTTCGCGGCCCTCATAACCTGCGCGACATAGCTCTTCGATTTGCGCGCGCCTTTGTTGCCGTCGCGGATGCGGCCGGGACGAACGCGCAGATCGTCATCGCGGCTGGTCATCGTAGAAATTCGCGCGTTCGGACCGGTGGCTGGCATCTAAGCCCTTGAATATCCGCAGTGACGGATCGATACGGCTGGCAGCACGCGTCGTGTGCGTGTCCACAAGCCTCTGCGCCACAACGACAATCCACGATCCGCCAAGGACGCTTTTATCTCGCGCTCTTTTGGTTGGGTGGTAAAGGCGGTTAGACCCCGTGGGGACACTGACTCCAAAGTGGTGGCTGAGGGCGGTGGTGAAGAACACGTTGTTCACCGCTGATCGGGCATTCGGACCGGCACGAACAGTCCGTTCGACTGCGGCGATAGTGCAAAACTTTTCGTCGTCGTTGTGCTCGTGGGAGTGAGTTCATTCGATGCAGTATTCGGCGGTGGTAGGTTCACCGGCTGACCGGCAAACAGGCTTGACGTTTGCCAATCTGCTACAATGAACACGGGATGCGGAATGCCGCTGAGCTGCAAATCGGGCAACATCCGCTCCAGTATCGAAACGTAACGCTTGGTCTCGTCGCGGAGCGGCCGAAGGCCAGCCAAATAGTCTTCAAACCGCTTCGGTCCCGCATTGTAAGCCGCGAGAAACCCGGAAGCGCCGTAGCGGTCGAACAGCTCGCGCAGATATGCCGCGCCGCCCAGGATATTGTCATACGGGTCGAATGGATTGTCGCCCAGATGGTACCGGATCCGCAGCGTTGCCCAGGTTTCGGGCATCAACTGCATGAGCCCCATGGCCCCCTTGGGCGATACAGCCTTCGGATTGCCGGCGCTTTCAACTTGCATGATAGCGCGTAACCAAGACGTCGGGACGTCGAAGCGCTGTGAGGCTTGTGCCATAAAGTCTGCGTAGGGATCGGGGGCCACCATACGCGCGGTGTCTGCGGCGGCTGCGTCAGCGCCGTTACAAATTATCAGCAGCGTGAGCATCAGCGCCATGCCGATGCGCGACAACTGCGTTACGAGCCGACAACAGATGTTGCACCTTGTTGCCGAAGGACGAACGGCCGGGACGGAGAGAAGAACGCGTTCTGGGAGGAGCGCTGGGTGTGTTGTGTGGGCATCAGGAAAGTGCATGGTCAGTGCTCCGGGATAATCCAGAGAGGTTCGGCGCGTGCGGCGATCGTGCTGGCGGACAGGACGCCGAAATACCGTCCGTCAAACGAGTCTGGGACCGCTGTGTTGAGCAGAAACACATCGTCGGCGTTGAGCTGCTTGCAGCCTTGCCAAACGGGCAGCGATCGGCCGCCAGAGTCGCGCGAACGCACGATAGCGACGGCATGTCCGTTGATGATGATCGCACGCGCGTGGCGGCAGACAGTCTCCCCAGCGAGCGCGGCGATGTGCTTTACGAGCGGCACGCCACGCGGCACATAACCCCGCGATGCCATGAAGGCCGCCAGGGATGAGGGCGGCGTGACAGTCACGAGCTCGCCGACATGAAGCGGGCGCGCGGCGCGCAGAACATACAGGCCGACGGGGACACTGGCACTGGCGTTCCAGAGCAGCAGCTTTGGCGTTGCGGCGCTCGCGAGCGGCAAGAGTGCGGCGGCCGTCGTGGCAGCGAGGAGCATGGAGCGCGCTCTCATGGCAACAGGTCCTTGCGCGCGAGCCATGTGGTGTGGCGCTCGCGCGTGTAGTCGCGCGGCTCCTGATTGGCGCTGAGGCGGTTGTGGATATGCCGCCAATGATCGGGGCAGATGGTCGCCGGATCGAAGCCGTCCTGCTCGAGCGTGTCGATGAGTTGGAGCACGCGTTGGACCTTTGGCCAGCCAGACATGCGCAGAAGGATTTCGCCGCCGGGACGCAGGAAGCCGATGGTGGTCATCGCTTCGTGCGCTTCGAGCGCACGCAGGATGTCGATGCGCGAAAGCACGGTGCCGAAGTCATTGGACTGCCAACGCACGAAGGCGAAGATGCTGCCGGGCGCAAACGAAACGACGCGCCGCCAGCCATCGACGATCCGGTCCTGGGCCGGATAACCGAAGCGAATCCAGCGCTCGATCTTGGCTTCCTGATAGAGCAGTTCGACGTGTGTGAGGTTGGGTGCCGGACGCACAAAGGGTTGCGACTCGGACGCCGTGTGTGCCGTCGCACTGCCGACCGGCTGTGCATCGCTGTGTTGAATGTCGGACATGACGCGACCTCAGCGCTGTGTCTTTGCGGCATAGGCGGGTGCAGTGGCTGCGTGGCGTTTCGCCGGCAGCACTGTGTCGTGGCCCGGATCGGAGGTGGAGGTCTTCCGTCCGCGATTGGCCCATTCCTGAAGGTCGTCCATCGCATAGACGACGCGTCCGCCGAGCTTTGAATAGCGCGGGCCGGTGCCATAGGTGCGATGCTTTTCGAGCGTGCGCGGCGAGAGTCCGAGGAAGCGCGCGGCTTCCTGGGTGCGCAGATAGCGCGGCGGCAGTGACGAATTCTGGTCGGCCATGATGTGTCCTTGTCTTCGGCGAAGCGCCGGGTAGCGGCGACTGTTGGGCCGCAGAATGGCGAAGGGGTTGGCCGGAAGGGGATGGTGAAGTGAGCGGGATGCGAGAACGCCACCCCTTAAAGCTTGTGGCGTGCCGCGGTGCGCATCAGCGTTTCGTGGCTAGTAAAGGCGTTGCCGATAAGGGTGGAGGAGAAGCTGGCGATAGTCGCCCTGCATCAGATCCGCTGCAAACTTGCAAAGGCGGATCGTGCGGTCGCGCAAATCGTGCGTTTTCCAGCTGCGTTCCGGCAAGCGATGCGTGCCAAACAGAACAGCGGCGATTTCGCGATAGGTCGCGCCTTCGAGACGGCCGTCGAGCCCGCGCAATCCTTTCACCAATCGGTCGCGCTGCGTCTTGGAAAAGGCAGAAGGATCGGGTCCGGCGTTGCGGCCCTTTGCAGCTCGCCAAAGCCACCGCGCGGATTTCAGACGAACCTCGAACAACGCATCGAGCGGTAGAACCGCGCAAACGGTCTGTCCGTCGAGATCACGCAAGGCATGCACGCGAAGCACGGATCCGTTGCAGAGGAGATGCAACTCGTCATCGGTCCGCGCGGCGGTCCAGTGACGCTGAAATTGGACTGGGCGCGTCCGGGAGAGGTCGAATTCGGTCGACACCGGCGTCAATGGAACGACAGCCGGGAGAACTGTCATTGTCCACGGGATCGTCGGATGTTGGGCCCCCAGAATGGATTTCACGAAATCGCATCCCCCAGCGACGCGCATAAGCATCGCGCGTCTTCTGTGAGAGCATGTCCCGCTTCAAAAGGCTCTCAAGGCGTCGGTGATCGCGAATAAACGAGCGATTTCGGCGCAGATATTCGAATGCGAAGCCCGGCGCATCGAGGGCATATTTGTCTTCATAGGCAGTTTCGAACTGCCAGTCGCCTTGCGGCATGACGTGTGTCTCCAAGACTGTCCCCCGCCGCGCAAAGCACGATGTCGGAAAGTCTGGGGATAACAAAGATGACCGGAGCGCAAGAGGAATTGCACCAAGAGCAAGGAACGATGAGTTCAGTTCGGTGCGCCGCCTTTGAGCAAGAACTTGTATCCTTGTTCTGTCATCCAACGCGCGCGCGCGAGGTGCGTTTCCCAGGCGCGATGCGCGCGTGCGGGCTCTTTGTCGGGGTCGATTTTGAGCACGATCCTTGCAACTTCCCGCCAGTCAGCGTGCTCGGCATCGGCATCAAGCAGTCGCAAGTATGTCACTTTGTGCTGTTCGTCATAGCCCGTCAGGATCGGATCTGTCGGAGCAATGTCAGCAATCGGTGGTTCGGAGTGCGGGACTGACATTTTGTTGTCTCCGAATGGGCGGACACCGTAAGTGCAACACTCAATCGCGCGAATGTGAAGCACGCGACACGCGAACCGGATGCGGCTTGTTGAGCACCATGACGCCGCGGCCTTGTGGCGAATCGATGAACACGGTTCCCGCTGCCTCAAGAGCGCGGCGGACCTGATCGCGCGTTCCCTCATGCACGCCGAGCGCACGTTCGGATTCAAGACGTTTGAGTGCGGTCAATGCTACGCGGGACTTTTCGGCCAACATCTCCTGCGTCCAATGCAGTAGCGCCCGTGCTGCCCGAATCTGTCGCCCCGTGATCATACCGATCACGTCCGACGGCACGGGGGCTAAATACCAGAACTACGACTATTTTAGTCGTTTTTCGATTCAAAAGTCCATGTTAAAGGCGGGAAAAGCGGCTGCATTGGTCGCTGCTCAGATGCCCGCGTGCCGGGGAGCACTAGGATGAGACGGGCCCGCCATCTGCCGTGGCGAGCCCGGCGTTTGCTCACGCGGCGCTTTGTTTGTCCTTGTCAGGCCGCGACCAGATCAGGGAAAAGCTGTGATCTTCGTTTTCGACCAGGTTCGCATAGAACGGAGCCTGGAAGCTCGGATCGTCGAACTTGAGCGAGATGCTGTCGCCGGTTTTGGACGGCCAACCGGCGCCGATCTCCGCCCGACCGAACAGGGCCCGAACGGTCGGCGACTGCTCGCTTGACCGGTTCGTCTCGG
>JAFDVT010000587.1 GCA_018268875.1 Acidobacteriota bacterium | reverse complement strand
AGCCATTGGACTTCGCCTGGCGCACCACGCCGAGCGCCCAGTTGCCCGCTAGCGTGCTCTCCAGAATAAAGTCGCTTTTTTCCTCGATGTAGCCACGGCAACGGTGGATCGCTTCGCGCCCCGCGGCGATAGATGCTCGCAAAGGTTGTTCGGGATCGATCTGACGGGCAATCGCGTCCGGATCGACGAGGTTCTCACGGCCTCGCAACTCCAGCGATGCGGTAACCGTGCTCTTGCCGGACCCGTTGGGACCTGCAACGAGAGTGAAGATCGGCACGTTACTTGCGGACGAGGTCCAACTCAGCGCTCGCGCCATGATCCGATTCGCGGGAGTGACGTTTTACTTCCACTTTCCGGCCATCGGCGTACTCCTCGATGAACCGGCCCTGATCATCCATGTAGACGACGGGAAGGCCCGCGCGGAATGCACGCTCTCGCGCAAACTCGCCGACCTTCTTGAGGTCACGCGCGAACTCTTCTGTTAGCACGCTGCGGTGTTCCATGCCTTTAGTCTAGCGAAGCTTATACACCGCATACTTCGCGTTCCGGTACACGGCTGGCGACTCGTCGAACTTCGTCGCGGCCTTGAGGACAATGTAATCCACGCCTTGATCGCGCCAGGAAGCAAGCGGCTTCGCCTTGTCGTCCGCGATCGCCATCCGCCGCCACCACTCCATCGAAAACTCACGCGAATAGTTCACTTGGCCGCCCGATTTCTGGTCCACGTACAACGCCCGCTGCGACCGTACCCGGAAGATCCCCGCCACCAGCGACTTGGTGAGTTCCGGCATCTGAAACAGCGCGTCCTTCGGTGTGTTCCGGCGAACCCAGCTTCCGACGTCGTCGATCTCGGCCTCATGAATGGCGGCGTAATTGGTCTGCTTCGTGACCCCAAGGAACAGCCAGGCCGTCAGAGAGAACGCAACCACCGCAGCCAGTACCGGGCGGCGAACCTGCAACAACAGGACCGTAACGGCGACAATGGCGGCCGTGCTCGCAATCCGCGCGGGGTCTAAGTATGCGTCAAAGATGAGGTAGTGGTTGAGGGCAACGATCGCGACCGGTATCAGCCACAACACGCGTTCCCACCACCGGCTGGCCAGAACCGCCGCGGCGACACACAGGATGCCCGACATCACCACCGTGTACAACACGGCTCTCGCCGGTTGAACCTGCGCCATCAGTAACCACTTGTAGCGCTCCATCAGCACGTACGACAGCGGCAGGCTCAGCAGCCCGATCACTGGCATCCACAGCACGTAGGTTCGTTGCCGCGACCCGAGCGACGGCCACAGGCGCCACATTGCCGCGAACGCCAGTAGACCATGCAGGCCGAACTCCTGAAAGTTGCGCGGACGCCACTGCGTGATCCAGTTGTAGCTCGCGCGAATGCGCTGGAGCTTTTCCCATTCGGGGTCGACCTGGCTGAAAAATGGCTGCTTCTCGATCAAGCCGGGTTGCAGGACCGCCAAGACCGCCGACGCCGCCATCGCCGCAACAACGTACGCCAGCGGGCGCCACTGCCGGTCGCGGACCAGAAGGTATGCGAACGGAATCAGAAACGGAATCGCCGCCGGCGCATGGAACAGGAACGCGATTCCCGAAGCGAGCGCCGCCGCGGTACTTCGACCGTGCATCGCAAAGCCGAGCGCCAGAAAGATCAGCAGCACGGCGTAGCCGCGCGGAACCGGTTCGTATTCGAACGTCAGCACGGCGGGACCTGCGATGAACGTTCCGATACTCAGGAACGCGGGCACCAGCAAAGCGGCCCATTCGCCAAGCCCGAGCGCCGTTCCGATCAGGTAGAGGCCGTACACGCCCGCGAACCGAGTCGCCAGTTGGACGGCGCCCAGGACGTACTCATAGTCGAGGCCCGTTGCTTCATGCCCGAACCGCGCCACCTCGTCGTACAGAGTGAGCGACACATGCTGGCGCTGCACCATGATGTCTCGTTCGTACAACGTGGGGTCCGAAATACGGTCGAACATCGGCGCGTAAATCTGCGTGTCAGACTGCAGCCACGTGCGGCCGGGGACGAACCAGAAACCTAAGATCGCAAAGAACGAAAGAACCGCCCAGCGTAGGGCCATCATTGCGCCGGCGTCTTGTCCAATTGCTCTTTAGCCCAGCGTCGCGCCGGGTTCAGGTCCAATGCCTTTTGAAACGCCTTGCGAGCGTCGGCGTTGCGATTGGCTTTGCGCAGCGCGATCCCCAACCAGACATAGGCGTCGGCTGACTTGGCATCGAGCGCGATTGCTTTTTCAAAACTCTTGATCGCCAGTTCCACACCGCCGCCGAACGACGAAGGCAAGTAGTAATTGCCGACGCCTTGCGCGATGTAGCCGGACACCAGTTTGCCGTCCAGCTTCAACGCCTGTTCCACCTCGCTCTGCGCGCACTTGCCGTACTTCAGCCCGGCGAGCACGTTGGCGGGAATCACCTGGCCGCACAAGGTGCCAAGGATGCGATGGTATTCGGCGCCGTCGCCTTTGAGTGCGATCGCTTTCTTGGCGGGGTCCATGCCGGCTTCGGCCGCGGCGCGCGCAGCGTTCTTGTCGCGCTGCTCCTGCGCGACTTCGGCCAGGTACGACTGCGCCAGCGCGATCTTATACTGCGACTCGGCGTTGTCCGCTTTGGCGGCGGCCTTCAGCTTCGCGATCTGTTGTTCGAGCGCCGGCCGGTCCTGCGCGTCGCGGGACTTTCGT
>JAFDVT010000586.1 GCA_018268875.1 Acidobacteriota bacterium | reverse complement strand
GAGACAAATATTCTGAAGGCGAAAGACCTGAAAGAGGCGGAGATCGCTGCTCTGGTGGACACTGAAGAAAACAGCCGCGACGCGCTTCAAAACGTCGGCGGCACGGCGACGCTGCTGGAACTGGTTCCGTCGCTCGACGCCGCGGCGGCGCAAAAGGTAATGGAATGGGCCGTGGGTGTGAAACCGGCGATTGGCGGGGGCAACGTCGTACTCGACACGTCGGACGTCGTGTACTGCGTCCATTGCGGCGCCAAGCAGCCGAAGGATTACAAGTCCGGCGATCTATGCTCGTCCTGCGGGCGGCAGGCGGAACCGATCCTGTCGTGCCACTGGTGTTCGGCTTCGGGGCCCGGCAAGTTCTGCCGGTCGTGCGGCGCGGAGTTCGTGGCACCGGCCGAGTACGACCTGGCGCTACTGTTGAAGCGCGAAGGACTGCCGAAAGACGAGATCGCGACCAGGCTGAAGAACATGACGCCCGCTGAGAAAGATCAGTTGTGGGGCCGCATCCGCCGGTCCCGATGATTTCGGCCACCGCGGCAATTTGCGAGTCCTGTTCGAAGGCCCAACCGAAAGATTGGCAAGCCGGTGAACTTTGCGTCCACTGCGGCAACGCGGTGCGGCGCGAGGTCCGCTGTTTCTGGTGCGTCACGTGGACTCCCGAGGCGAAGTACTGCCGTAAGTGCGGCGCCGATGTGATCGCGCCGGACCTGTTTGGCGTCGCGCGCATGTTGAAGGACGCGGGCACCGACCGGTTCACGATTCCCAAGCTGATCGGAGAATTCGACCAGGGGCGAATCGATACGTTTCGCTCGCTGTACCAGGCGCAGGCCGCCATTGTCGAAGCGCACGCCATGGACTTGCGGCGAGTGGAATCGCACCTGATGCAGAGCCATTGGAGCGCGGCGCTCGAAGAGGAACTCACCGCCCAATTGCCGTGGCCGGAACGGCAGATTCCGCATCACACACGAGTCTCGACACTGCTCGAGATCGCCGAAACGACGCCCTTTTCCGTAACGCGCACACTCGCGCAGATTGCCCGTCTTCGCTGCGGCGACCTTGCCGCGATCGAGGAGGCGGGCAACGCTCTTTACGACGCCGATCCTACGATTCAGGAAGAAGCCGCTCTGGCTTTGACGGATTGGCGAATCGCGGTTTCACGCAGGATTCCGTACGGTTATGAAGCGGCGCTCGAATCCATTTTGAAAAGCAGCCGGTTCCAGGAACAGGCGTCGGCGCGGCTGGCGTACCTGTTCCCACGGCGCTACGCATTGCCTCGCGACCTGCTCGCCTCCGCCGATCCCGAGGTCGCGTTCCTGGCGGCGCTGGCCGCGGGCGAGGAGGATGTGCTGGCCGCCGCCGCGAACGATGCGCGGCGCGATGAGTTGACCCGGTTCGCGGCCTGCAACCGTCTGGCGTTCGATGGTCCGCTGGGTGCGGCCGTCGCAACGTCGATTCCAACGCTCGAGGCCGGACATCAGGTGGAAGTGCTCGACACGATCGCGAGGCGCAAGTGCAGCGCGCCGGGGTTGACGCGGGCGCTGCTGGACCTTGTCCACAGCACCGACGATGAAACCGTACGCCAGCGGGCGATTCTGGTGTTGTGCCGCGACATGAGTTACGAAACGGCGATGCAAGTGATCCCGTACGGCGTGGCGGACAGCAATATTGGGGCGGACCTGTTCCGTTCGCAAATGCCTCCGGAAGCGATGTCCGTGTTTGGCGAACGCCTGGTGGACGCGGACAGGTTCGGCGCGATGCACTGGGGCATGGATGCGGCGTCCAAGCCGGGCCGGATGCCGGAAGCATTCGTTCCGGCGGTGTACGGCCGAGCCTCCGGGAACAGCGAGCGAACGCGGCGGGACCTGATCCGCTTTGCCGAAATGCAGATGTCGGCGCGCGACATGAATTGCCCGCCTCTGGTACGGTTCATGATCGAACGCTGTTTTGCCGAGCCACCGGGCGAAACGCAATCGGACGCCTGGGCCTGCATGAGTCGCACGCGGCGCCACGAATCGCCGGCCGCGACGGTTCCCTTTGAGATGTCGGTGGGCGTCATCGAGGAAGTCTTCGGTTCGATGGACCGGTTCCTCGGCTTGTTTTCGGCCTTGCTGCGGCAGCGCGAATGGCGCGACGACGTCAGCATCTTCGACCCCATCAGCAAGTTCATCCGCTACGCGGACGATGCCGTGCATCCGGCGATCTGCGCGTCCCGCGAGGCGGATCGGTACGTGGAAGCCGTGGTCAGCCTGCTGGAAGACGCGGAGTTACGCGGGTTCACGCGGCACAACGCGATTTACCCGCTGATCGGGATCGGCGAGGCTTGCCCCGAGCGCAAAGAACAGATGATTGGGATCTTCGAACGCCTGCGGCAGGAGTTTCGCGACCTCGAATCCGAATTGGATTACGCGCTGCGTCGGCTGCGCGGCGAATTGGGATAATGAAGTTGACGGCGACGCCAACTTTTTTTGGGTGGTGCGCGTCTGTTTCCTTGTAGTCCAAGATGCCCATGAAGTTTTCCCTTCACCTCTTCGCCGCATTTTCGCTTTTGGGTCAGGATCTGTTCGACAAGGCTCCGCCGGATGTCGATGAAGCTTTGCGCCAGCGCGTGAAGGAGTTTTATCAGTGCCATGTGGACGGAACGTTCCGCAAGGCCGAAAAATATGTGGCGGAGGACAGCCAGGAGTTCTTCTATCAGGTACAGAAGCAGCGTTACGACAGCTGCGAACTGCTGAAGATCACCTATTCGAACGACTTCACCAAAGCCATCGTGACGCAGACCTGTAAAGGCAAGTGGAACATCGGCGGGAACGACATGTCGGTGTCGATGCCGCTGAGCTCGCAATGGGTTCGCAACAAGGACAACGGAACCTGGTTCTGGATTCACACGCAGGCGCAGGAAGTGGATTCGCCGTGGGGCCGCATGAAGTACGACGCGGCGCTGAAGTCGCCCGATGGGACGCCTGGTAACGGCGCGCAGATCGGCGGACCGGCGCTGGGCACGATGAAGTTGCCGGGCGACCTCAAGGCGGCCAACGAAATGCTGGCCAAGCAGGTGACCGTAGACAAGGACAAGATCCAGCTTTCGAGCTTCGAAAAGTCCAGCGATTCGATCACTGTGGTAAACAATTCCGGCGGCAAGGTGCAGGTGAAGTTCGAATACGAAGCCATTGTGCCGGGCTTTATCGCCAAGTTCGACAAGGAAGAGTTACAGCCGGGCGAAAAAGCGGTGCTTTCGCTCAACATGGTGCCGAAGGATCGCGTCGCAAAACCGACCATTCAGGGCCGCATCCTGGTGGAATCCCTGCTCCAACAATTTCCCGTGACGGTGACCTTCGCGATTCCACCGGAAGTGGAAAAAATGCTGCCCAAGAAGAAATAGGGCGACGCTGCGATACACTGGGCTGCGAGTTTCATGAAGAAGCAGACCCTTGTTCTCTCGTT
>JAFDVT010000585.1 GCA_018268875.1 Acidobacteriota bacterium | reverse complement strand
GGCCTTCGACGCACATCGCCGCTAGGTAGGTATTCATCCGTTCAACGATGGCAACGGGCGTCTCTCACGCCTCCTGATGAATCTGATTCTGATACGGGGCGGGTACCCGCCGGTCGCGATCCGGCCCGAGGACCGCATGGACTACATTCGATCCTTGCAACGCGCACAGGCCAGCGAAGGTACGCAGGACTTCGACCAGTTGATGCACCTGCGTCTGGATGCCGCGTTGACGGAATATCTGGAAATTCTGCAAGGGCCGGGCGCCAAAAAACCGCCAGAGCTAGGATAGTAGGCAGGTATGAGCACGACTTCGACGGGCTATCGCTACATCGTTCGCACGCCCGGGGTGCGGGGTGGCAACGCGATCATTGAGGGCACCCGTATTGGTGTTCACGATGTGATCGGTTTGCTGCAGACTGGCGAGACTGTCGACACGGTGCGCGAGACCTGCTTTCCGGAACTGACGAAATCGCAGGTCTACGAATGTCTCGCCTACTATGAGGACCATCGCGCTGAAGTGGATGTGCTTGTCGCGCGTCAGATGGCCGCGGACCTTGGGTGACGTTCCTTCTTGACCATGATGTGCCCGAGGGCATTCGCTTCCTGCTCACGGAGATCGGTCATTCGGCACTGGTTTTGCGGGATGTCCTACCGGTGGATGCGCCGGACGCCGAGGTTCTGGCCTTCGCCGAGCGGAGCCGGCTTGTTCTGATTACGTGTAATCGAGATGATTTTTTGCGCCTCACCGCTGAGCGGGACCACCACGGCCTGATCGTCCTGATTCGACGTAAGAATCGCGCCGAAGAGCGAGCCGCCCTGCTCCGGCTTTTGCATCGCGCCGGCGACGTCGGCATTCGCAACAACGTGAACTTCGCATAAGAAAAGGCCGCTGGAGCGATTCGCTACCAGCGGCCTTCGTTCTTCGTCTTGCGGTGCGGCTACGCTTTCTTTGCTGCTCCCGAGACGCCCATTTTGTCGATCTCGTTGAAGTACACGCGGCGCTCCTGCTCCATCGCGAGGTTCGACAGAATCACCGCTACCGAGTCGGCGAGGCCCACTTCCAGGTCGGCCTTGGGATGACCGCCGGTCTTGCAATCGTTGAAGAAGCTCTCGAGTTCGACGTCGACAGGATTGCGGTCTTCTTCCGACACCATGACGCCCTTCTGCAACAGCCATTGGCGGGCGAACTTCATTTCCTTCTCGATGAACCCGTCGTTGGGCGTCACCTTGTCTTTGTCCATCAGCAGCGGCAGACCCTTGGAACCGGCTCCCAGGGCGTAGCTGGCGCCCGCGGCGGCCGGCTTTTCCTTGCCGGCTCCGGCCGGAGCAACCTCCGCCTTCTTGGGTTCCTGGAACCACATGCCGGTGGGCATGGCGACCTCGCCGTCACCGATCGTCAGGTGGATGGCGCCCTTGGTGCCCATGATCACTTCGCCGAATTCCGGACGCGTGGCGTTCAGGTACGGCAGGTGCGAATTCGTCGTGATCGAGCTGTACACGAGCTTCTGGCCCTTGGGGTACTTGTAGATCAGCTGGATGTTGTCGTAGACGGTGCGGCCGTCCTTCCAGTAGTCGATGCCGCCGACGCCGATGACGTACTCGGGGGCGGAACCGAACATCCAGTCCGCGACGTCAATCTGGTGCGAGGCGAGTTCGGCGGTGAGGCCTCCCGAAAAGTCCTTGAACAGGCGCCAGTTGGCGGGGTTCTGGGGACCGGGCGGTTGCTTCATGGTCCAGCCGGGATTGCGATGCCACTGGGCGTGGATGTGCGTGACGTCGCCGATGAGACCCTTTTCGATCATCTGGCGCGCGGTCTGATAGAACTTGCTATAGCGGCGCTGCAGGCCGACCTGCAGAACCTGCTTGGGGTAATTCTTGTAGAGGGCGCGGAGCGCGTGAACCTCTTCCGGCTTGAACACCAGGCTCTTTTCGCAGAACGTGTGCTTGCCGGCTTCGAGCGACGCCTTGGTGACCTCGTAGTGCAGGTACAGCGGAACGGCGACGATGACGGCTTGCACGTCCTTGTTGTTCATCACCTCGCGGTAGTCCTTATAGGCCACCGCTTTGTTCAGCTTGTAGGTGTCGATGCCTTTGCGCGAGGCTTCGTCCTTGATGTCGCACACGGCGATACAGCGGCCGTTTTCGACCTTGTTCAGGTGCTTCAGCAGGTAGGACCCGCGGCCGCCGCTGCCGATGACGGCGAAGTTGATGACATCGCCTCCGGCCGCTTTGACCACGGCGGGAGCTTTTCCGAATTCCACCGCCGTGGCGGCTGCCGCGCCGACGGCTGCGGCCGTCTTCACGAGGTCGCGGCGGGAAGGCTGATTTTTGGAGGTATCTTGCATCGCGGGAGGGTTCCTCTAAGTATTAGAGTCTATCGCAAATAGAGTGGACGTTTCGCGTCCGTAGCTCGTTTCCTGGCGTTGTACAATTACGGCTGCAATGATCGAGCTGGATATTCAACCCAAGAAAAAGAAACCCCTGGATCCGGAAGAAGATAACACCTTTCGGATTTTGCTTTTGGGGGATTTTGGGGCCGCCGACGTTTCGCGGCCGCAGTTGATCGACCGGGATAATTTCGAAGAGGTCATGCAGAAGATGAAGGTGGCCGTTGAGCTGCCTTTGGCGGGCCGGATCACGTTTACCGACGTCGACGACTTCCATCCGGATCAACTCTACCGGCGGTTGGATCTGTTCCATTCGCTGCGGCAGGCGCGGGCGAGGCTGGAAAATCCGGAGACGTCGAAGCAGACCGCGGAACTCCTGTTTTCCGAAGCTCCGCCGCAGGCGACCACCGACATCATCAAGCCAGTCAGCATTCTCGATCAGCTCATTGAGGAATCGGAAGGGCGGAAGTACGTCGATCCATTTGCTGACTATGTGCGCAAACTGGTGGGTCCGTACACGGTGCCGAAGCCTGATCCGAAGCTGCCGGAAATGATCGCGGAGGTGGACGCGGCGATTGCGGGCAATATGCGGGAGATCCTGCACGACGCGGGGTTCCAGTCGATTGAGGCGGCGTGGCGGGCGGTGTTCCTGATGACGCGCGGGATTGAAACGGGCGTCGATCTGAAGATCTACATCATGCACTTTCCGAAGGGCATGTTTGTGGCCGACCTGCTGCAGGCGAAGAGCCTGAAGGACACGGTGTTCCACTCGCTGCTGAATTCGCAGAAGTGGGCGCTGGTGGCCGGCAATTATTATTTCACCGGCGGCGAAGTGGACATGGAATTATTGGGCCGCGCGGCGCTGATCGCCGGCAGCACGGGGGCGAGGTTCGCCGCCGGGGCCGATCCGACGCCCGAAAACTGGTTGAACCCATCGCAGGCTTATCAGGAACTGCGCGCGGTACCCGAAGCCGACTCGATTTCGCTCTCTCTGCCGCGGTGGATCCAGCGGTTGCCGTATGGCAAAAATGCGTCGGAAACCGAAACGTTCGCGTTTGAGGAGTTCGAAAAAGGCAAGATTCCCGAACACGATCACTACTGCTGGGCGAACCCGGCGTTCGCGGTGGCCTACCTGATGGCCGAAATGCATTCGTCCGGCGAGGAATCCTTGAACATCCATTCGCTGCCGGCGCACATGTACAAAGACGGTGGCGACACCGTGGTCAAGCCGTGCGCCGAACATTGGATGCTGCAGAAGGACGCGGAACGGCTGATGGAGCACGGGTTGATGCCGCTGCTATCGATGAAGGGACAGGATTGGATCCGGCTCGCCGGGTTCCGGGCGATCAACGGCGCGCCGTTTGTGGACTAAATCATGAGCATCAGAAAGCTGGCAGTTATCGGTTGTGTCGTATTGGCCGCGTACGCGCAGCCCCGGCAGGCGCCCGATCCGGCGTTGTTGGCGCAGCGCAACGCGATTGAAGCCGAGTTGCAGAGTATCGCGGTGGTGGACCGCAAGGTGATGGTCAAGATGAGCGACGGCAAGCGAATGGCCGCCGACATTTACCGTCCCAAGGACACGTCGAAAAAATATCCGATTATCTTTTCGCGCACGCCGTACAACTTCAATTTCTGGGATGTGCGCAACGGCATGCCTCGCGACCTGTCGCGGGAACTGGCCGCGGTAAAGCGCGGCTACGCCTACGTCGTGATGAACGAGCGCGGGCACTTCTTTTCCGAAGGCAATTACGACATTCTGGGCGCGCCGCTCAGCGATGGGACCGACGCGATCGAGTATCTGACGAGCCAACCGTGGTCGAACGGAAAGCTGGGTACGATCGGGTGTTCGTCCACGGCGGAATGGCAGATGGCGGTGGCGGCGAACGGTCCGAAGGGGTTCACGACCATGATCCCGCAGGGCTTTGGCGCGGGTGTGGGACGCGTGTCGCCGTACATGGAACAGGGCAACTGGTACCGCGGCGGCGCGGTGCAGATGTTGTTCATCGCCTGGATTTACGGCGAACAGAACCAGGTGCGGCCGATGTTTCCGCCGAACACGTCGCAGGCGGATCTGATTCGCGC
>JAFDVT010000584.1 GCA_018268875.1 Acidobacteriota bacterium | reverse complement strand
TCGCCGCCACTGGATGAGCGACATCTTCGCCGGTGGATCGATGGGCTTTATGATGGGGCGGATGGTGTACCGCCGCCATCACAACCCCAATCTGCCGGGCGTCAAAGTGACGTCGAATTGGAAGACGCTGGCCAAGCCCGATATCGGATTCGCGCCCGGCGGAGCGTCGTTGAACTGGCGCTTCTAGGCGGCCTTTTTCGCTGGTTCGGGCGGAGCGGGCGGACGAAGGTTTTCCGGCTTCGACGCAGGAACGCGGTCCACCAATTTGTTCTGCTTGCCTTTGCGCTTGTGTAGTTCGAACGCGTCGTAAAGATCGCCGCGCGCCGTGCGAGCCTCGTACGACAGTTTGCCGCCGTCGATGCGGATCACCTGGTACAACTGCGTGTCCTCGGCTTTGCGACGCATCCAGTCGGCGGGCGTGGCGTTGTACATCTTGGGGCCGGAAACGCTGACGACGTAGACCGTGCCGCCGTCCTTTCGGGTGAGCCCGGTGATCAGGTTGCTGCGGCCGTAGGAATGGTCGTGCCCTGTGAGCACGAGATCCACGCGATGCTTGTCGAACACCGGCTTCCAGACCTCGCGAAGGTCCTTGTTGTCGCGGCCTTTGGCGGTGCTGAAGATGGGATGGTGGAAGGTGATGACGGTCCAGGGATTGGGATTAGCGGACAGCAGCTTGTCCAGCCACTCGGCCTGCTCCTTCTGCAGGATGTTCGAATTCAGCGACACCATGCGGACGCCCTGGATGTCGAGATAGTAGTTGGTCTCCTCCCCGCCTTTGACGCCATTTTCCGGCAGCGTGAACTGCGGGCGCCAATGCCGGTTGAGGCCGCGAACTCCCTTGGGAGGCGCGCCGTACTCGTGGTTGCCGGGTGTCGGGACGCTGGGTACGTTCTGGTTGATCCAGCCGGCCGCGCGGAACCATTCGCCCCACTGGTCGTCACGCTCCGGGTTGTTGATGAGGTCGCCGGCGTGCACGATGAAGCGGGCCTTGGGGGCGTCGGTAAAGCTGGCGCGAATCACCCGGGACCACATTTCGAACAGGTCGTTCTGGGCGTCGCCGACGTAGATGAATTCCAGCGGCGCGGGCTTGTCGGACACCGTCGAAAAGTGTGACCATTCGCTGAAGTTAAAGCCGTCGCCGACGCGATAGACATACTTGGTCGCGGGCTTCAGGTTCTCGAAACGGACCGAATGGTAGCGGGCGCGGCCGAGACTCGATTCGAACTCTTCGGTTGCGGCGGCCACGGTCCGCGCCTTTTTCTTGAACAGGGGACCGTCTTCGGCTTCGGCGATCTGCGCGACGGCCTTTTCGACAGCCGTGGAGGTTCGCCAGGTAACGGCCTGGCTGGTGGCCGGGTTGCCGGCCCAGGTGAGGATGATGCGATCGGGCTGGGCGGTGGGCGCGTGCAGCACGGCGGGGGCGATGGTTGGGTCTTTTTGCGAATACGCGACGCCAAGCAGGACGGCAAAGGCCAGCGCGGCCGCTGCTCGCAGAAAGGTCGAATTGGTCATGGACTTCTATGAGCGTATGGCGTCCACATGAACAAACGCAAATGAAATTCCGGTGACGGGCGGCCTGTTGCGGCCGGTTGCCGATCCGGTACCATAAAACAACTTGGTCGAGTTTTGTGTTCTAGCATCGTCGAGTTCGGGCAACTGCTCGTACCTGTCCAGCGGCAAGACCAGCGTCCTGATCGACGCCGGGCTGAGCCGCAAGGAGACGTTCGAGCGGTTACAGCGGCTTGGCAAGGACCCGAAGTCGATCGACGCGATCCTGGTGACGCATGAACATTCCGACCACGTATCCGGACTGGTTCGCATCGCCAAGCATCTGGACATCCCGGTGTACCTTTCGGGGTTGACCGCGCAATCCATTTCCTGGGGCGAATACCAGCCCAAAGTGGAGCTGTTCCAGGCCGGCGCGTCGTTCCGCGTGGGTGACCTGGACGTCAACAGCTTTACGATTCCGCACGACGCCGTCGACCCGGTCGGTTTTTGTTTCCGCGCCCAGGGCCTCAAGATTTCCGTCGCCACCGATCTGGGATACATGACGGATTCCATCCGCTATCACCTGCGCGGTTCGGACCTTTTGCTGCTCGAATCCAACCACGATCTGGAGATGCTGAAGGTCGGGCCGTACCCCTGGTCCGTCAAGCAGCGGGTGATGGGGCGCAACGGCCACCTGTCGAACGATGTCGCCTGCGATTACATCCGGCGCCACCTGGATACAACCGTGAGCACGTTAATTCTGGGCCATTTGAGCGAGAACAACAATCATCCGGAAATCGTTCGGCTGATGGGTTCGCAGGCGCTGAGCGGCCGGGAATTGTTCACGCGCCTGGTGGTGCAGGAACCCGGGCAAACCTCCGAAGTCTTCGTCTACTAGCCCTTTTTTAAAACCTGAAACACTCTTAATCTTTGGAGCTGATCCAAAACCGCAAACTTTGTCGCGGGATGGAGTGAAGGGTTCGGAAACGAAAGGACAAGGACAAAGACATGGCATCCGCAGATTATTTGCTGAAGATTGACACGATCGACGGTGAGTCGAATCAGAAGGGCCACGAGAAGTGGATGGAGCTGAAAAGCTGGAGTTGGGGCGAATCCAACGCCGGTTCGTCCGCGACCGGTAGCGGCGCGGGTTCGGGCAAAGTGTCCATGCAGGACTTCCACTTCGTCATCAGCTATGGTGTCAGCTCGCCGAAGCTGTTCCTGGCTTGCGCGGCGGGTCAACACATCCCAAGCGCCGTCCTGCACGTTCGCAAGGCCGGCGGCGATCAACAGACGTTCGTCGAATGGAAGTTCAGCGACATCCTGATCTCGTCCTACCAGACCGGTGGCCACGAAGGCAGCGACACGCTCCCGCTCGACCAGGTATCGTT
>JAFDVT010000583.1 GCA_018268875.1 Acidobacteriota bacterium | reverse complement strand
GCTGCCCGCCGGGTCTCGCATCGACGCCACGGCCTGGTACGACAATTCGGCGAACAATAAGTACAACCCGGATCCGTCCAAAACCGTCCGCTGGGGCGATCAGACGTTTGAAGAAATGATGATCGGCTTCTTCAACTACAAGGTGCTGACCGGCACGCCGCCGCCCACCGCTCCGGTGACGCGGCCGCCCGCGGCCGAATAGCTCTAATTGCCTTTCGGAGGCTCGATCGAATATCCGTCGAGCAGCGTTTCAAGCAGTGGACTCTGCGGGTACGGATGCCCCGGGTACCGCCGGAACCCTTCGGCGTATTTGACGCCGCAGTGCGCGCCGACCGCGCGGGTCCATTCCTCCATCTGTAGGATGTAGTCGTCCATGCCGTGCTGGCGGCGAAGCCAATTGCGCTGGCTGGCATGGGCGGCGAGCATATCGCGCTTCTTTCCGAACACACTTTCGACATTGACGTAGGACGTCGCCTGTTGACGGCGTCCGTCACGGTCGCGCCCGTCGATCGAGTCCATGTAATACAGGTGCGGAATCGCATCGAGCGCCGCCGCCGTGCCGCCGGTGCGGTAGTTGGGCGCGGAACATCCGAAACAGGCGTCGCGAACCAGCGCCGACGTCGCTTCATGGTCGCAGTGGTAGTCGATCGGCGAAGACGTCAGCACCAGTTCCGGCCGTACTTCCCGAATCAGTTCGCACACCCGGCGGCGCGATGAGTCGTCGGAAAAAATCGCGAGATCGCGGAACTCCGCGCAAATGTACCTCGCCCCGATCACAGCGGCGGCCGCGGCAGCCTCGCCACGCCGGATCTGCGCCGTCTCTTCCGGCGAATACTCCACCGAACCGCAGTCGCCCGGTGTCATCGTCGCCAGCGTCAGGTCGTGACCGGAGGCGGCGAGCAACGCCACCGTGCCCCCGGCGAGAATTTCGATGTCGTCCGGGTGCGCATGAATGGCCAGGATCTTCACGCTTGCATTTCCTCCGGGTGCAGGCTGGGCAGTTGTTCCAGGGCGTCGAAGGTCTTGCGGACGCGGTCAAACGGGTTGGGACCCGGATCCAGTTCTTTCATTTCGAGAAGCATCGGAAAAGGTTCGGAGGATTGCTCTTGCGCGCGAAGTTCGGTCATCACCCGCCGCCACGGCACCGTGCCTTCGCCCGACAGTGGGTACAGATGCTGATCGGTCTTCCCGTCGTTGTCGTGCAGATGCGTCGACCGGATTCGGCCCTTCATCAGCGATGCCGCATTCACCGCGCCCTCGAACTGGTTCGCGTGACCCGTGTCGTAACAAAAATTCAGGTTCAGGTGCGTGATGCTGTTGAAGTGCAGCAAGCGTTCCGCCGACGCGAGGCCGCTCGCGAGGTTTTCCAGCAGAACTTCGACGCCCCGCTGCCTGGCGAAAATCCGGATCTCTTCGAGCGAGGTGAACGCGGCATCCAGCTTGCGTTCGTCATATTCCTCGCCCTCGATGCCGATATGTTGGATGAGGTAGCGGAAGGGGAAGGCCTCGATCAGGTCGAGCGCCCGCTTCACCTCGTCGACGATGGCGATGCGCTTCGCCTTCACCGTTTCGGTGATGTTCAACCGCGTCTGCGGGCCGCCTCGCCCCCCGGATTCGTCGCTGTAAAGCGGGCTGTGCAAAGAGTGGACTTTCAGTTCGGCGTTCCGGAACCAGGCGGCGATATCGTTCACCTGCGCGTGGTCGTGGTAATCCAAATGACGGCGCGAACAGTAGATCTCAACCAGCGGTATTCCCGCATCTCCAATCCGGTCAAGCCACACGGTATTTAAACGCTGGCTGGCAAGGCAATACGTCGAAAGAGCACGCTGCATGGAAGGTCCTTAGTAATAGTAACGGGAACCCTACATTTTTCAAACGAAGAAGCCGATAAGTGACCGGGCGGCGATATATCGACAATGAAGCGGAATCTAGTACCACTGATCGGAATTGCATTCGTCGTGGCAATTGCTACGACAGGAATTTTCTATGGATTGTTCGTCGGCAAGCTCGACGCAACGTCCACGCCACAGCTTTCGATCGTGGTCGCCGCCAAGAACCTGGCGCCGGGAACGCCGTTAACCGCTTCGGACGTTAAAGCGGAGTCCTGGGGCGGAAAAGCTCTGCCAAAGGGCGCTTATGCCGACGTTGAGGCAGTGGTCGGTCAAACGGTGTTTCAGGCCGTGTCCTCGGGCGAACCGGTGCTCGAATCGAGCGTCGCGTCGGCCAAGGGCGGCGCTGGCTTGGCGATTCCTTCCGGCATGCGCGCTGTCTCCACGCATGTAACGGATTCCACAGGAGTTCTGGAAATGCTCCGAGTGGGCCACAAGGTGGACGTCCAGGTGCTCTCCATCAAGACCGAACGCGCCGTTGAACCCGAAATTCGCGCCGCCATGCAGGACATTACGGTTCTGGCCATCCATTCCGCGCCCGATCCGGCCTCGAACGGCGGCCCCGCGCTGCCTTCGGTGACGTTGCTGGTGACGCCGTCCGAATCGGACGCCCTGGCGCTTGCGGATTCGACGACTCGTGTTCGCCTGGCGCTGCGCAACCCCACCGAGCAGAACAAGGATCCACGTCCCACGCTGCCTTTGGGCGCCGTGCTCCGCGGCGGGAGCGTGAAGTAACCGGGGACGGGGTTCCACCATGAACTTGTTGGTTCTGTTGGCATTTTTCGT
>JAFDVT010000582.1 GCA_018268875.1 Acidobacteriota bacterium | reverse complement strand
TGGTGAGCAAGTCCTTCCAGATCGTGCGAGGTAAGTTCGAACATTCGCTGCAGAAGCACGGCTGCAAGAGCACGGATTACTTCGCGGGGTTCGCGATCACGGGCGCCTACACGGCGGCCGATGTGGTGGAACTGATCGCAAGTCTGCCAGAAGGCTCGACGGAGTTCATGTGCCATCCGGGGCATTGCACCGAAGAGCTGCAAGGCCAGAAGACAAGGCTGAAAGAGAGTCGCGCGCAGGAGTTGGCGGCGCTAGCCGCGCCCGAGGTTCGCGAGGCTTTAATAGCCAACGGCGTGCAACTGGCGCGCTACGCGGAATTGCTTTAACGGCGCTTCTGACACTGCGGACAGAGGTGCGTACCCCGTTGCGCAACCACCGTTCGCACGACGGGCGCGCCACAATCGAGACAAGGCTTCCCTTCCCGCCCGTAGACGCGATGCAGGTCCTGGAACGAACCCTTGCGGCCTTCACCGTCCACATAATCGGAGATCGACGAACCGCCAGCGGCGATCGATTCCTGTAGCACACGCTGCATCACTCCATGCAACTCCGCCGCTCCTGGAGCGCTGATGCGCGAGGCGATCTGCAACGGATGCAGCTTGGCGCGGAACAGCAGTTCGTCGACGTAGATGTTGCCGAGGCCCGCGACGAACGCCTGGTTCAACAGCAGCGGCTTCAGCTTGGTTTTGCGCGAGCGTAAGCCTTGCACGAAGTCGCCTGGCGGGACCGTCAACGCGTCAGGACCCAACGCTGCCACTCGCGGGTTTACGCCTTCGGACCACTCGATGCTGCCGAACTGGCGGATGTCATCGTAGACGACCACGGCATCGGCGTCGAGCTCGAAATAGCCGTGGGTGTAGGGCGTACGCGGCGCGTTGGCGACGAGTTTGCCGGTCATACCCAGGTGAATCGTGAGATTCCCGCGATCGAGGTCCACCAGGATGAACTTGCCGTGCCGGCGAACGCGTTCGATGCGGCGGCCCTGCAACTGGCGGGCGAGCAGATCGCGGTCGCCGGGCGTCACCCAGGGCGACCCGAACTCCGCCCGCGCGATGGTGCGGCCCAGGAGATAGGGCGCGATGCTGCGGACGACGTTTTCGACTTCCGGAAGCTCAGGCATCGATGTCGATCAGAATGTCGCCGTTTTCCACTTTCACCGGGAAGGTCTTCAAATTGAAACGCGGGTTGAAATCCGTTTCGCCGGTGCGGCAGTCGAATTCCCACATGTGCCAGGGACAACTAACGACGTGGCCGTGCAGAGCGCCTTCGGCAAGAGGTCCACCGGCGTGGGGACAGCGCCCGTCCATTGCGTGAAGCTGGCCTTCCACGTTACAAATCACATACAAGTCATCGTTGAACTTAGCCTGCACCATGGAGCCCGGCGGCAACGCTGCCGCGGAGGCGGCCTTCACGAATGGCATACTATCAATGTCTACCATGCGATGGACAATCCTTCTTTCACTAGCCGCGCTTGTGGCGGCCGTTTGCGGATGCAACCGCGAACAGAAGGTGCGGATCGGCGTGGTGCCCAAGGGAACCAACCACATTTACTGGCAAACGGTGCATGCCGGCAGCCTCAAAGCGGCCCAGGAATTCGGAGCCTCGATCGACTGGAACGCTCCCGCGCTCGAGACGGATTCTTCCCGGCAAATCGAGATCGTGGACGCGATGATCAACAAGCAGGTGGCCGGCCTGGTGCTGGCTCCCATCGACCGCAAAGCGCTGGTGAAACCGGTGGAGCGAGCGGCCATGGCGTCGATCCCGGTCGCGATCTTCGATTCCGGCATCGATACGAACAAACGCGTCAGCTACGTCGCAACCGACAATCGCGAAGGCGGACGCATGGCGGCGCGCCGTTTGTATGAAGTGCTGGGCGGCAAAGGCAAGGTTGGGGTGATCGGCTTTATGCCCGGTAGCGGCGCCACGATGGATCGCGAACAGGGCTTTATCGACGAAATCGCGAAGTACCCGGGGATGCAGATGGTCGGGATGCAGTTCGGCATGGCGGACCGGGCTCGCGCATTGGCGGGCGCCGAAAATATGATGACCGCGCACAAGGATCTGGCGGGTCTGTTTGCCGATAACGAATCCAGTTCCGACGGCGCCGTGCAGGCGCTGAAGCAACGCAATGCGAAACACATCAAGCTGGTCGCGTTCGATGCCACCGAAAAACTGGTACGCGATCTGGAAGAGGGCTGGATCGATGCCCTTGTGGTACAAAATCCATTCAAAATGGGATATGAGGCTACAAAGGCCGTGTTGACGAAATTGCGTGGCGGGATTCCGCCGGCCGTCGTCGACTCCGGCGCCACGCTGGTAAAGGCGTCCGACCTCAAAAGGCCAGAAACGAAGGAACTTTTGTTTCCAGACATTAAGCAGTACCTCGATCTGAATAGCAACGCGGTAGCGCACTAGTGGACAGCATAAAGACGGATTACCTGGTAATCGGCGCGGGCGTCGCCGGATTGCGCGCGGCGATTGAACTGGCCAGCGCGGGCGCCGAAGTGTTGGTGGTCGCCAAAGAAAGCCTGCGCGAATCAGCGTCGGAATATGCGCAGGGCGGAATCGCGGTGGCGCTCAGCGACGACGACGAAGTGTCGCTGCACGAACAGGACACGCTGTATGCGGGCGACGGACTGTGCGACGTGGCCGCCGTACGGACGCTGGTCGAGGAAGGTCCGCACGCCATTCAGGAATTGATCGAATGGGGCACGGAATTCGACCGGGACGGCGGATCCCGGCTGTTGTTCACGCGCGAGGCGGCCCATTCCCGCAACCGCATTTTGCACGCGCACGGCGATTCCACCGGGCGCGAGATCGCGCGCACGCTGTACTGGAAGGCCGCGTCGCTGTCGAACGTGCAGTTCCGCAGCTTCAGCGGCATGACGGATCTGCTGCTGGACGACAACGGCTGCGCCGCCGGAGCAATCGTCCTGAACCAGGAAACCGGATCGCTGCTGGCCATCCATTCGAAGGCCGTGCTGCTCGCCACCGGAGGCCTGGGGCATGTCTTTTTGGAGACCACCAATCCCGACGTCGCCACCGGCGATGGCGTAGCGGCGGCATTTCGCGCCGGCGCGGAAATCCGCGACATCGAGTTCGTGCAGTTCCATCCCACGGCCTTGCATATGGCTGGTGCGCCCCGGTTCCTGCTGAGCGAAGCCTTGCGCGGCGAGGGTGCGTTCCTGCGGAACCAGGCCGGCGAACGGTTCATGGATCGGTACCACCCGATGGCCGAACTGGCGCCTCGCGATGTCGTGTCGCGCTCCATTGTGGCGGAAACCATCCGCACCGGAACCGAGCACGCGTACCTGGACCTGACGCATCGGCCCGATCTCGACATCCCGCAGCGGTTCCCGCGGATTTTTGAGACCTGCCTCCACTACGGCATCGACCTGCGGACGCAACTGGCCCCGGTGTATCCGGCGGTTCACTATTCGATGGGCGGCGTGTACACCGATCTGCATGGCCGGACCACGATCCCGAACCTGTTCGCGGCCGGCGAGGTGGCGGCTACGGGCGTCCACGGGGCGAATCGCCTGGCGAGCAATTCGCTGCTCGAAGGCATCGTGTTCGGCGCGCGTACCGGCAAGACCATGCGCGAGGTTCGCCCGGCGGCTATTCCGAGGCACGGGACGGAAAAACTGGCCAAGTTTCCGAACACCACGGAACTCGAAATTCGGACGCTCGCCTGGAGCGCCTGCGGAGTGTTGCGGAACGCCACCGATCTGCGGGCGGCCAAGGATCGCCTGGCCGCGATGGAATGCGATCACGTACCCGATGCGACGCGGCAGGATTACGAGGTTCGCAACATCCATTCCGTCACGCAGTTGATCGCCGCGTGCGCTCTGGCGAGGGAGGAAAGCCGCGGCGGGCATTACCGTACGGATTTCCCGGTGAAGGATCCCCGCTTCGAAAAGCATTCCATCATCACCAGGCGGGGTACTGTACGTTTTGTGTAGCGGCTACACTGGAGTTTGTTGCAGATTCCATTTGTCAAAGCGCACGGCGCGAAAAACGACTTCCTGCTGACCTGGTCGCACGACCTTCCTTCGGGGCGCATCGACATGCCCGAGGCGGCCCGAGCGATCTGCCATCGCAATACCGGGATCGGGGCCGATGGCTGGCTGATCGTTTCGAAATCGGATACCGAAGACGGGGCCATCCGGCTGTACAACGCCGATGGATCGGACTCGGAAATATCCGGTAATGGCACCCGCTGCGCCGCCGCCCTACTCGTTGAGGCGGGGGTAGCCAAGGGACCCTCCGTCAAAATCCTAACCGGCGCTGGAATCAAGCATTTGGAACTAAAAAACCGTGTGGAGAACACGTTTTTGTTCGAAATGAATATGGGAGCGGCGCGCGTCGAACACCTACATCATTCCTTGCCTCTCAAGCGCAACGTCGGGCCGGTTACGATCCTGAACGTGGGCAACCCGCAATGCGTCGTGTTTGTCGGGCCTGAGGACGAATTTCCCACCGATTGGGAAACCATCGGGGCGGAAATCGAGCGCCATGAGTACTTCCCAAATCGAACCAATGTCTCATTCGTGCGGCCTACCGCCGCCGATACACTGGATGTACTCTTCTTTGAAAGAGGAGTAGGTGTAACACAGAGTTCGGGTACGGGGTCTACTGGTGCGGCCGCTGCGGCGGTAGCGCGAGGGTTGGCGCGTAGCCCTGTCTCGGTGAAAACGCCCGCCGGAACACTAAAACTGAGCTGGAAAACGGACGATATCTATCTTACTGGCCCGGCCGAGATCATCGGACGGGGAGAGTACTCACTACAAATCGCATGAGCAAAACAAGCACTGCCACGACGGCGGCGGAACGCCTCAAGGAAAAAATTCAGAACAAAACAGCCAAGGTCGGCGTAGTCGGGCTTGGCTATGTCGGCTTGCCGTTGGCGGTCGAGTTTGGCCACGCGGGCTTTGAAGTGATCGGCATTGACGTTCAGCAGTCCAAGGTC
>JAFDVT010000581.1 GCA_018268875.1 Acidobacteriota bacterium | reverse complement strand
GCGTCCGCTGAACTCGCCACCAAGGCGATCGAATCGGCCCACGAATACTTCAGCGAGTGGAGCCAGACCGACCCCGTCTACCGCGCCGGCCTCGCCATGAAAGCGGCGGCCATCATTCGCGAACGTAAGATGGACTTCAACGCCTGGCTGGTGCTCGAAGCCGGCAAGACCTGGCCCGAAGCCGAGCCTGAGGTCGCCGAAGCCGTGGACTTCGCCGAGTACTACGCGCGCCTGATGCTGAAGCTCGCCAAGCCCGATCCGCTCGTCCAGATGCCCGGCGAAAAGGGTCAGCTGGTGTACCTGCCGCTGGGCGCGGGCATCGTCATCCCGCCGTGGAACTTCCCCTTCGCGATCCTCGCCGGCATGGCCATCGCCGCGCTGGTGGCGGGCAACACCGTCGTCATCAAGCCGTCCAGCGAAACCCCGGCCATCGCCGCCAAGTTCATCGACGTTCTCATTGAAGCGGGCTTCCCGCTCAAGGCGTTCTCGTTCTGCCCCGGTTCCGGCAACGTCATCGGCGACCTGCTGGTGGAACATCCCAAGACCCGCTTTGTGTCCTTCACCGGGTCGAAAGAAGTCGGTCTGCGCATCAACGAACTGGCCGCCAAGCCTCGCAAAGGGCAGATCTGGATCAAGCGCGTGGTGGCGGAAATGGGCGGCAAGGATGCCATCGTCGTCGATCGCGAAACCGACGTCGACAAGGCCGTGGAAGGTGTGTTCGTATCGGCGTTCGGCTACCAGGGCCAGAAGTGTTCGGCCTGTTCGCGTGCGATCGTCGACGCCGCCATCTACGACGAGTTCCTGGAAAAGCTGAAGGCTCGCGTGGAAAAGATCACGCAAGGCCCCTCGGAGAAGTTTGAGAACTACCAGGGTCCGGTGGTCAGCGCCAGCGCCAAAAAGTCGATCCTCGAATACATCGAAATCGGCCGAAAAGAAGGCCGCGTGCTCGCCGGTGGAGGCGCCGCGGAAGGCAACGGGCATTACATTCAGCCCACCGTGCTCGCCGACATCGAACCCAAGCACCGCGTCTTTCAGGAAGAGATCTTCGGGCCGGTTCTTTCCGTCACCAAGGCCAAGGATTTCGACGAGGGCATCGCGTTTGCCAACGATACGGAATACGGTCTGACCGGAGCGGTGTACACCGACAACCCGGCCAAGATCGAAAAGGCGAAGAAGGAATTCTTCGTCGGCAATCTCTACATCAATCGCAAGTGCACGGGCGCCATGGTGGGCGCGCATCCGTTCGGCGGCTTCAACATGTCGGGTACGGATTCGAAGGCCGGCGGACCGGACTACCTGCTGCAGTTCCTGCAGCCCAAGTCCATCGCCGAACGCGTGAAATAGGGGCTTAGCTCAGATCCGATTTGGGGTCGGCGAGTGCTTTCTCGATCATCGGTCCAAGTTCCATGAACTGCGACAGCGTGATCGGCTTTTGAAAGTACCCGTTGGCCCCCAGTTTTTTGCTGGCGTCGCGATCCGATTGCGCGGGCGACGACGACACCACGATCACTGGCGTATCCGCGCACTTGCCGGATTCCCGCAACCGCTTCAACACTTCAAACCCCGACACCTTGGGCAGATTGAGATCGAGCAGGACCAACGCCGGGCAGCTCGCACAGCGTTCGATATACCGGATCGCCTCTTCCCCGTTGACGACGATTTCCACGTCGACGTCCAGGCCGCGTTCGGCGATCACTTCCTGGATGACGAACGCGTCGGTAGCGTTATCTTCGGCCATCAACACCGTCGGCCGGGGTCCTCTTGCAGGGACCGGTTCTACGGCTTCCGCGTCCGGTACCTGACGTTTCTTAATCGCCGGGATGTTTCGGGACGGTAAACGAGAAGGTGGATCCTGTGCCAGGTGCAGAATGTTGCAGCCATAGGCGGCCGCCGTATTGTTCGATAACACGGCGCGAGATGGGGAGGCCGATGCCGCTGCCAGGGTACCGTTCCCGGCTGTGTAGGCGCTTGAAAAGCTCGAAAATCCGCTCCGCATATTGAGGTTCAATCCCAACTCCATTATCTGTCACGCTGAACGTGTACCACCCGGGCGACTCTTCCTCGCAGGTGATATGAATCACCGGCGCCGCCGCCCCGCGGTATTTGACGCCGTTGCCTATCAGGTTCTGAAAAACCTGCGCCAACCGGCTTTCGTGAATGGCGGCGTTGGAAGGAAGCGGACCGTGCGTGATCGTCGCACCCGATTCCCGAATTGCCGCTCCCAGCACTTCGATTACCCCCTGCAGCACCGTTTTGGCAGCAACGCTTGGCGGTGTCCCCTCTTCAGGTTTGGAAGCTTTCATGTACGACGTCAAGTCGTCCACCAGCGCGTTCATGCGGGTGGTGGCCGTCAAAATATTGGTCAGAAATCCGGCCGATTTGGCCGGCAGAGGCGCCGACGCCGCTTCGCGCTCGATCAACTGCGCCGACAGTGCAATCGTGCGCATCGGTTCCCGCAGGTCATGCGACGCGGAGTAAGCGAACAACTCCAGGTCGCGATTGGCGCGCAGCAATTCTTCGTTCGAACACTTCAGGTCTTCCTGGGCCTGCCTCGTCTGTTCGAACAGCCTCGCGTTATCCATCGCGTTCGCTGTCTGCGCCGCAATGCCGCAAATGATGGTCTCGTGCGCTTCGGTGAACTTTCCAGGCTCCGAATGCGCGAACAACAGTCCGCCCAGCGATTGACCTTGCCGTGTCACCACCGGCACCGCGAGATAGCTGCGCACCGGCAGATGTCCCGGCGGCAGGCCGAAGTGCGGCGGATTCTGCCCGTACCGCGGATCCTGCGCGATGTCGTCGCAGCGGATCGGAGGCTCGGCGCGGAAAATGGGTCCGAACAGGTTGGTCGCGCGTGGCATCGGAAAGTCTTCAAATGCCTGTTTGTCGATGCCCGATAGTGTGTAGAGCAGCAGACTTTCGCCGTCTTTGCCGGTGACGCTGCGGAAAAACGCTCCGAATTCGGCGCCGGCCAACTGCGTGGCGATGTCCGTTGCCGCCTGCGCCAGCTTTTCCTCGTCCAGCTCTTTGCCCAGCACCGGCGACACGCTGTTCAATAATTCCGCCGTCTTGCGGGCTTGCTGTTCGCGGTGCAGCAGGTCTTCGCGCTCGCGTTCCACTGCCTTTTCCCGGCTGATATCGCGGGCGATCTTCGACGCGCCGATGATCCGGCCGCTCGAATCGCGCAACGGCGACACCGACAGCGAGATTTCGGCCAGCGTCCCGTCTTTGCGCCGCCGCTGTGTGCGGAACGCCGACAGCCGTTGGCCGCTCTGAATCTTCCGTAGAATCGACGGCATCTCGTCGGGCCGGTCGGGCGGACTCAGCACAGCGATCGGCTGGCCTATCATCTCTTCGGCCGAATATCCGAACAGGCGCTCGGCCGCCGCGTTCCAACTGGTAACGATCCCGTTCAGATCCTTGCTGATCACCGCATCGGTGGAATCGGCCACAATCGCCGCCAGGCGCCCTTGCGCGATCTCCAATTGCTTTCGTTCGGTGATATCGGTCGCGATGCCACATACGGCTGTGACACTGCCGTCGTTGTCGAAGAGCGGGAACTTGATCGAAAGGTAGGTCCTGCCGCCCTGGTCGTCCGGAACCGTTTCTTCGACGGAAATCGACCGGCCTTCCCGCAGGACGTTCAGGTCGTTCTGCCGCAAGGAGTTGGCCAGGTCCGGCGGAAACAGATCGAAATCGGTGAGGCCCACCACCCGTTCGGAACTTACCCCGAACAGTGATTCGAACGTCCGATTCGCCAGCACATAGCGGCCATCCTGATCTTTAATGAAGATGACGGCAGCCGAATTTTCCAGGATCGCCTGTAGCCGTTGATCGGACCGGCGCCGGTCCAACGCCACCCGTTGATGCTGGATCGCAAGCGCCAGATGCGCGCAGACGGCCATCGCCAGACTCGTGGCCTGCTGGTTCTCGCTCCGCTGCCGGAAGAACAGAACGCACTGGCCGAAGACGCCGTGGTCGAGTTCCAAAGGCAGGAATACCGCTCGCGCCAGTCCATCGGTGTCCGCATCTTTTGCCTCGGGACCGGCCAGCTTATTTCCAACAGTAAAAGGGCTTTCGGCATTGCCCCACGCCAGCCAGGACGGCGGCGCGGATTTCGCCGTATGTACGCCAAGCCGGCCATTCGCTTCGCTCAGGTACAGAGCGGCGGCATCGGCCGACGTGACCTCGAGGAGGCTGACAAGGCCCGTCTCGGCAACCTCTTTGAGAGACGACGAACGGCTCAGCGCGGACAGCAAATGATAGAGAGGCCGAAACTGATCGCTCCCCATAGGCTGTTCCTGGACTTGACCCGCCGAGGGCATGCGAACTCGATACTATCACGCCCTGTCTTAGGCGGGGCTTCGGCCGCGGCTCATCGTGGACGCGATCGCCACCGCCGCCACAATCAGGTTCGCCACCACCACCGGCATCGCTCCCATGTGAACACCATAGGCGATCCAGAGCACGGCCGCCCCGGCCTGGATCCGCCGCAGCTTCGCCGGATCCTTAAAGACATACGAGGAGGCGAAGGCCGCCGTAGCGACCCAGCCAATCCATTCGGCGTTCATTTTTCTATACCGGCTTTCCCGGCACGTCGAACAGCGCCAGAGGCGACGGCGGTGCCTCACGCAGCGTCAGCCAGTCGGTGCGAACTTTATCCCATTCCTGCACCGTCAGGCCCTGGGCGCCGAACCACTCCCGAATGCGCACCGCATTCCAACCTGCGATGTCTTCCAGAATCGGCACGAACACGCTGAGCGCATTGTCGCTCAACACCGTCCGCTTGGCGATGCGCGTGATGTACTTGGCCTCCGATACAGCGATCGTAAAGCCGTCGCAACTGTTGACGTGCTTCATCACATACAAATCTGAACTGCCGTCGCCGATGTACACCGTGTGATCGGGCCGCATCTGCAAGCTGGCCTGCAGTTCGTTGAGCACCAGCACCTTGCCGTACCCGGCCGGGGTCCGCAGGATGGAGGAAATTTCGCCGCTTCCGGGCTCCCAGCCCAGTTCCGTACCGAAGATGTGGTCCGCGGGCACGATGCCTTCGAGCGCCGACACCACAACTTCCTTCGGCGCGGCGGATATGACGTAGAACGAATACTGATTGCCGTCGATGTCCCCGCTCAGCGCTTCGACAAGACTCGAGACGTTCTTCTTCAGGCGAATCCGCTTGCCCGTTTCAATCAGATGCTCCCGGCGCACGCGCCGGAACTCCGGGTCGTGACGCAGGAGATAGGCGAGTTCGGCCCCCTGTTGCACCAGTCCGATGCGCGACAGGCCCCGTACTTTCTCTTCGAAGTTCGAAATGCCCAGCATCTCCGCCAGGGCAATTCCGGAATCGTTGAAGCTCAGTGTCTGGTCAAAATCGCTTGCGATTAAATAAGATTTGGTCATGCTATGGTCTGCTCCGGTATATGACAAATGTAGTCATAACAACATGGTCAACCACAGCTTCATTTTAACCCGGATCGAACCGTTTCCCGCGTGAACAGTGCGTGAACGGCGAAGAAATCCGCGCTAAGGGACTGGAAATACAGCCTGCCAAAGTTGTAATATCAGGTTGTGAGCTCGATCCCCCGGCACCAGCAGATCTTCGACAGCCTGCGCCAGGCGATCCTGGCGGGCAAATACGAGCCCGGCCACAAACTGCCCAGTGAGGC
>JAFDVT010000580.1 GCA_018268875.1 Acidobacteriota bacterium | reverse complement strand
TGCGTCATGCCGCGCGTGAACTGAAAGTACGCCGGCGAATTGCCGAACTGCGCAAAGCCCAATCCGAAGATTCGCATCTCCGCACCGAACTTCATGCTGTGTTTGCCGCTCACCTTCGACAGCGCGCCGACAAACGTGTAGGCGACGTTATTGCTCGTGTACGTCGAACCGTTGTTCGGCCCGATCGACGTGTAATCCTGCACGTCGAACCTCGGGATGTGAGGCGCGCCATACGACTGTGCCACCGCCTGCAACGACGACGGCAAGCCCAGTTGCGTCACGTCGTAGCCGTAGGAAAACGCCGGCCGCCACGCGTCGAACAGGCTCAATCCACCGCGCAGATTCAGCACCGTCGAAGACCCCAGCATCTGCGTATAGTCCACCGCCGCGTTGTGCGAACCCCAGAACATCGTGCCATCGCTCGGCGTCGCGCCATTGCCCCAAAAATCCACCGCCGCCGCTTCCTGCTTGAACCGGTTGTAGCGAACAAACAGGCGCTTGCTCGAGCTGAAGTTGTGATCGACGCGCGTGTCGAAACGGTCGGTTGGCGACCGCGGCACGCGCTGAATCGCCACGTTGTTGGCGAACGTATACAAGTTGCCGGGCTGATTTGCCGCGGGCCACAACTTCGCGGCCGCCGCGGCCACCGGATCGATGCGGCTCGCCGGAATGATGTTGCCCGCAAACGGCGTGCGCGTGATGAGGTTCGAATTGGTCGGATCCACTACCGTCGTGAACGGATCGTAAATCGTACGCATCTGGTTGCTCCCGTTGCGCGTATTCGAGAAATCGCCTGTCAACTGCTGCGGCGTCGGAACCGTATAGATTGCCAGGCTTCCCGACTTCACCAGCTTCCGCTCATACAACGCGAAGAAAAACGTCTTGTCCTTGATGATCGGACCACCCAGGCTCACGCCGTACTGGTGCTGCTGGAACGAAGCCTTCCTCCCGCCCGAACGGTTCAGAAAGAAGTTCTTCGAATCCATCGCGCTATTGCGCAAAAATTCAAACACGCTGCCGTGGAACTCGTTCGTGCCGGACTTGGTCACCATCGTCACCTGCCCGCCGCCGCTTCGTCCGTACTCGGCCGTAAACGCATTGGTCTGCACGCGGAACTCCTGGATCCCTTCCACCGAAGGAATCGCCGAAGCCCCGTAAATGCCCTGAATATCGCTCTGCACCATGGCCGTCACGCCGTCCAGTTGGATGTCGTTCTGGGCTTCTTTGCCGCCGTTGATCGAAAAGCGAATCGTGCTCGTAAAGAAGTCGCTTTCCGAATTCGGCGTGGACGGCGTGATGCCCGGAACCAGCCGCATCAGCGAATAGATATTGCGGTTATTGAGCGGTAAATCGACAATCTTTTTGTTCTCCACCACCGTGCTCAACGTCGCGCTCGATGCGTCCAGCAAGGGCGCGGTCGCCGTCACTTGTACTTTCTCGGTCACCGCGCCCACGTCCATCGTCACGTTCAACGTCGCGTTCTGCTGCGTCGAAAGCGGCAGCGATTCGAGCACATACGTTCGAAATCCCGGCGCCTCCACCGTAACCCGGTATGTACTGGGCGTCAGCTCGATGATCCGGTAAACGCCGGAACTATTGGTCTCCGCGCGAAAATCCTGATTGCGCTGGACGTCGGTGATCGTAACCTTCGCGCCGCCAATCGCCGCGCTGCTCCCGTCGGTCACGATGCCCGAAATGAGCGCTTTCGATGTCTGCGCGTGTGACGCAAATGTCAGCACTGCCGCCGCGGCCCATAACCGCGGGAAATGCACCTTTAACATGAATAACCCCTAGAAATAAGCTTCCGGCGGCCTGGAAAAATACAGACCCTTTCAACTGGCCGCGGGAATTATATCAATGTCCAAAGCGGGAAAAGCAACATTGCGTTACCGTACAGTAAAACAGAAAAAGGCGGAGGGCCTTTCGGCCATCCGCCTCCGGCATGTGTATGGATCGAACCGGCTACATCATCATCAGGCTGGATCTACGGCGCGCGCCGTAAACCAACAGTGCGGCCACGCCCGCAAACGACAGCACGGCGGACGGCTCCGGCACTTGTGTAGCGGCCGCGAACGTCACGTCGTCCATGACGAAAAAACCAGCTTGCGAATTGTACGTGTGCGTGACGCGAACCTCGTCTATTGGGCCAGCGTAGCCGGCGGATAGGAAGACCGGTGTGCTGCTTGGACTAAGCACGGCCGAAGTATGCTGCAGCACGCCACCCAGAAACAATCGGAAACTCACCGTCTCGGCGGGCTGACCGGAGAAAAACGCACCCTTGAAGGTCACCGGAGCCGCAAACGTGAATGCCGCTTGCCCGGGCGGTTCCACCACGTATATCCGGGTGGCGCCCGAGGCCGGCGTATAGGGCGCCTGCGGGGCATCATAGTACATCCAACCCGCATCGAATACGACGCCTTGGTATGTGCCTACCAAACCTTCGCCTGATAGATCGTCAAAATTCAAAACTGTATCGGCCGCCGCCGGGATGGCACAACCCGCGATGCTGACGGCAATCGCCGCTAGGCGAAGGATAGGGTGTCTCACACCTGCACTGTAACATGCAGTTACGTTGGAAACCTTTTGACTTCCTGATACCCGCGGCAGCGCTTCCGTTGTGATCTTCCGTGGGCGAGGTACGAAAAAAGGCGGAGGGCCATTCGGCCATCCGCCTCCGGATGTGTAAGGATCGAATCGACTACATCATCCGGACGCATCTACGGCGCGAGCCGTAAACCAACACTCCATCCCGCGAGCATGATGCTCGGCGAGCCCGAAAAAGGCGCGTACTACACCACGATATGTACCGGCAAGATCGTTGCCGGAAGATCGTCGAAGTGCAAGACGAACGGTGAAATACCGTATAAGCGCACTGTATCATGTCACAAATACACTTGCAAGGGTTAAGTTGCGGTATCAGCGGCTCAGAAACTGAATGCTCGACGCCGCCCCCCGATTCCGAAATAGACGCTGGGTCGCGCGAATAAATTGCTCCGGCTTGGCGTCCGGAATATTCGGAACAAATGTCTGCGGATTTCGATCCGTCAGCGGAAACCAGGAACTCTGAATCTGCACCATGATGCGATGCCCGCGCCGGAACGTGTGATAGACGTCCGGTAACGCAAAGTCGATCGCATCCACTTTGCCCGGCACAAACGCCTCCGGCTTCTCAAAGCTCTTCCGGAACCTTCCGCGGAACGGCTCTCCGCGAACCAGTTGCTGATACCCGCCCATCGGCGTCTGGAACCCGAAAGGCTTGTTGCCCTGCGGCGCTTCAGGCGTCGGATATTCGGGCGGATACACATCAATCACTTTCACAACGAAATCCGAATCCGTCCCTGACGTCGACACGTGGAGCTTTGCGTGAATCGGCCCCAGCATCGTGAAGTCGTCTTCCAAAGGCTCGGTCTGAAACACCAGCACATCCGGCCTTTTCGAGGCAAAACGTTGATCGTCGGTCATGTAGTCGCCCGTCATCCCGCGCGCCGGAAACCCGAGGTATGGCACAGGCTTGTTGGGGTCGGAAACATACTCATCGAACCCGTCCGCCGCGCTCGGCGCATCGAACCCGAGCGCACCGCCCTCGCGAAAATACAGGGTCTTTTCCTTCGCGTCCGCCGGAGGCCAGGTCTCCTCCGCATGCCATTCGTTACGCCCCGTCTCGAACATGTACGCCTCTTTGAACTCGCCCTTTCCCTTCCCTTTCAGGAAATATTCAAAGAACGGCGCCTCAATATGATCGCGGTAATACGCCGAGGTATTGGTCGCAAAATCGACATTGCCAACCTTGTGCCCGTCGCCGCGCGACCAACTCCCGTGCGTCCAAGGACCCATCACAATCATGTTCTTGGTCCCCGGATTGAACTCCTTCGTCTTCCGGTAAATCCGCAGCGGCCCCTGCAAATCCTCCGCATCGAACCATCCGCCGACCGTCATCACCGCCGACTTCACGTTCTTCACATGATTCTGCAAACTCCGGCTCGACCAGAACTCGTCGTAGCTCGTATGCTTCATCTGCATCGTCCAATACGGGTTCTTGAACTTGAAATACCGTTCATCGGCGTTCGACAACGGACCCAGATTCAAAAAGAACTCATACGCGTCCGGAGTGCCGTAATCAAAGGGTTCGCGGAACTTCGGCGGCGGCGCGGGACCTCCCACACGCGGCTGAAACGCGCTATAAAATCCAAAGTTCGCGCCCAGCATGAAGGCGCCGTTGTGAAACGAATCGTCGCCCATGTAATAGTCCGTCACCGGAGCCTGCGGCGACGACGCCTTCAACGCCGGATGCGAATCAATCATCCCGGCCGCCGCGTAAAATCCCGGATACGAAATGCCCCACATCCCCACATTTCCGTTGTTATTCGGAACATTCTTCACCAGCCAGTCGATCGTGTCGTAGGTGTCCGAACTTTCATCCACATCTTTGGGCCCTTTCTTATTGGGCTTGTACGGCCGCACCTCCACCCATTCGCCTTCCGACATATAGCGGCCGCGAACGTCCTGATACACAAAGATGTAGCCGTCCTTCATCGTCTTTTCCGAAGGACCAATCGACGTACGATACAAATCCGAGCCATACGGACCGACACTATATGGAGTCCGGTTCAACAGAATCGGATACTTCTGCGTTTTGTCCTTTGGCGTGTACACCGACACGAACAGCTTCGCGCCGTCCCGCATCGGAATCTTCCATTCGTGCTTGGTATAGTTCGCGCGAACCGAAAAAGGAGTCTCCTGCCCGAATAAGGACAGAGTGAGAAATGCGATTGCAAGAAGCCTCATTGGATCCTCTTTATTGTCGATACACTGGTGGCCGATGAGCAACCGCCGGATCGTACTCGCCAGCCGCCCAAGCGGCGCGCCCACTCTCGAAAACTTCCGTCTCGAAGACGTTCCGGTGCCCACCGCCACGAGCGACGGCGAGTTCGTCGTCAAGGTCGAATACCTCTCCGTCGACCCGTACATGCGCGGCCGCATGAGCGATTCCCGCAAGTCCTACGCACCTCCGCAGCCTTTGAACGAGGTCATGACCGGCGGCGCCGTAGGCCAAGTCATCGAGTCGCGCAACGGCAAATTCGCGACCGGCGACATCGTGCAAGGCCAATTCGGCTGGCAGGAATATGCGTTGTCCACCGGCGCCGGAGTCGTCAAAGTGGACCCATCCCTCGCCCCCATCTCCACCTCGCTCGGCATCCTCGGCATGCCCGGTTTAACGGCCTATTTCGGCCTCCTCGACGTTTGCGACCCCAAGCCCGGCGACACCGTACTCGTCTCCGGAGCGGCCGGCGCCGTCGGCTCCTACGTGGGACAAATTGCGAAGATCAAAGGCTGCCACGTCATCGGCATCGCCGGCACCGATGACAAGGTCGAGCACCTCAAACACGACCTCAAGTTCGACGAAGCCTATAACTACCGGACCGTCACCAATCACATCGAAAAGATTCGCGAACTCGCGCCGGAAGGCATCGACGTCTACTTCGACAATGTCGGCGGCGTCATCACCGATGCGGCGATCCTCAACCTCCGCCTGCACGCTCGTGTCGCGATTTGCGGCCAGATTTCGCAATATAACAACGAAAAGCCGGAGATGGGACCACGCCTCCTCAGCATGTTGATCGTCACGCGTTCGAAGATCCAGGGCCTCCTAGTGACGGACTACGCGCCCCGCTTCGGCGAAGGAATCCGGCAAATGGCCCAGTGGCTCAAGGAAGGCAAACTCACCTATCGCGAACAGTTCGAGGACGGCATCGAGAACGCGCCCAAAGCATTTCTCAACATGCTCAAAGGCGGCAACACCGGTAAGCAACTGGTGAAACTCTAATGCTCATCATCAACGAAGAACAGGTGCGCTCGCTGCTGCCCATGCGCGAGGCCATTCGCCTCATGCGCGAAACCTTTCCGGGACTCCGCTCCGGGCATTCGCTCAACCAGCCTCGCCGCCGCCTGATCCTGCCGCAAACCGGTTCGGTTCTGCACTCCATGGCCGGCGCGCACGGCAAGTATTTCGGCACCAAGATTTACGCCACCAACGCCAAGCACGGCAACGCGAACTTCCTGTTCTGGCTCCTTGATGCGGAAACCGCGAAACCCCTTTGCCTGATCGAGGCCAACTGGCTCGGCCAGATCCGCACCGGCGCCGCCAGCGGTTACGCCACAGCGCTCCTCGCCCGCGAGAACGCGCAGACCCACGGCATCATCGGCACAGGCTTTCAGGCTCGCGCCCAACTGGAAGCGGTGTCCGCCGTACGCAACATCCGCGAAACCCGCGTCTGGAGCCGCAACCGCGAAAACCGCGACCGGTTCGCGATGGAAACAGGAGCCATCGCGGTCGCCACGGCGCGCGAGGCGGTCGAAGGGATGGACATCGTATCGACGGCCACCTGGGCCAAGGACCCCGTGCTCGAAGCCGCCTGGATAGGCCCCGGGACGCACGTCAACGCCATGGGTTCGAACGTCGCCAACCGACGCGAACTCCCCGCGGACCTCATCGAAAAGGCCGAAGTGATCGTCGTAGATTCGGTGGAACAAGCTCGCCAGGAATCCGGCGACCTGGTCCTCGCCTGGCCCCACGAAGCCC
>JAFDVT010000057.1 GCA_018268875.1 Acidobacteriota bacterium | reverse complement strand
CGACCATCGACGGGCGGGCGCTTTTGAAGATCCCGCACGGAACCAAGAATATGCAGAAGTTCCGGCTGCGGGAAAAGGGTGTGTTCAACTCGCGCAAAAATTCGCGGGGGGATCAAATCGTGACGGTGTCGATCGAGCCGCCGAAGATCCAGGACGAGCGCACCAAGGAATTGCTGCGCGAACTGGCGACGCTGCATCCGGAAGATCCGAGAGCGGACATCTGGCCCCAGGTTGCGAATTGAGATCGTAGGTAGGGAATCAAGGAAAGGGCAGCTCGCAAGGGCTGCCCTTTTTTTTTTGCAAGTGGACCGCTAGTCGTAATACTCGAGGCCCAAGTGCGTGATCAACTCCTCGCCCTGCATGTGCCGTAGCGTGTTCTTCAGCTTCATCAAGTGAATGAAGATGTCGTGCTCGGGGTACAGGCCGGGAGCCGTCATCGGAGCCTTGAAGTAGAAGCTCAGCCATTCCTGGATGCCCTTCATCCCGGCTCGCTGCGCGAGGTCGAGGAACAGGACGAGATCCAGCACCAGCGGGGCGGCCAAAATCGAATCCCGGCACAGGAAGTCGATCTTGATCTGCATGGGATAGCCCATCCAGCCGAAGATGTCGATGTTGTCCCAGCCTTCTTTGGCATCGCCGCGCGGCGGGTAGTAGTTGATGCGGACCGCGTGATACAGGTCCTTGTACAAATCCGGGTACAACTGGGGCTGCAGGATCTGGTCCAGGACGCTCAGCTTGGTTTCTTCCTTGGTCTTGAACGAACCGGGATCTTCCAGCACTTCACCGTCGCGATTGCCCAGGATATTGGTCGAGAACCAGCCGCTCATGCCCAGCATGCGGGCCTTGAACCCGGGCGCCAGCAGCGTCTTCATGAAGGTTTGCCCGGTCTTGAAGTCCTTGCCGCAGATCGGGACATTGCGGTCGCGCGCCAACTCCAGAAGCGCGGGGGTATCGGTGGTCAGGTTCGGCGCCCCGTTGGCGTACGGAACCCCCATCTGCAGCGCGGCGTAGGCATAAATCTGCGAGGGCGCGATTTCCGGATCGTTCTTCCGCAAGCCTTCCTCAAACGAGGCCAAGGTCTGATGCACGGCGGCCGGCTTGTGAAACACCTCCGTGGACCCGCACCAGATCATGACACACCGGTCGACGCCGTTGGCCGCCTTGAACTGACGGATGTCCTCCATCAGCGCCTGGGCCTTGTCCATCTTCGTACCTTGGGTCTTCACATTGGGACCGTTGATGCGCTTGACGTATTCGGGATCGAACACGGCCTTCATGGGCTGGATGGCGGAAAGCTCGGTTTTGACGGCGTCCAGATGTTGCGCGTCGAACACGCGGGCGTTGACAGCGGCTTCGTAGGCGTTGTCCTCGTAGATGTCCCAGCCGCCGAAGACCAGTTGGTCCAGCTTGGCGAGCGGGACGAAATCCTGAATGCGAGGCGTGCGGTTGTCGGTGCGCTTGCCGAGCCGGATCGTACCCAACTGCGTAAGCGACCCCACAGGAGCGGCGATGCCTTTTTTGATGGCCTCGACGCCACCCATAAATGTCGTGGAAACCGCCCCGATGCCGGGTATCAGAATGCCGAGCTTGCCCTCGGCCGGTGCTATCAACATTGTTTCACCATAGCATCGGAAGGTGCCTGTATGGCGAAGTTACCCCTGCTATTACAATACTTTTACGGAGTTTGAATTACTTCACTAACAGAATCAAGCGGGTTTGCCCGTTATGCTGTAGGGATGGCATTGCCGGAAGTGCGGGAAGTTCTCGCGGAGGTCGATTGGCGGGGTTTGATTCTCAACCTCGTCGACGAGCATGGACCGAAGGGGACCAAGAACCTCACACGACTTCTTCGACCGACCGCCCAGGAGGAGGCGGCGAAAAAGGCCATCGAACTGTTTCTGGCTGCGTTCCTCGCTGAACTCGACGACACGAGTTTTGAGTTCGCGATGGACGGCTACCGTGATTTGCTGGGCGGGTTTGTGGAGCTAGCCGCGCCGTTCATCGTTTGCTGGCTGCAACCGGAAACGACGAAGGTGGACCTGCATTTGGTGCGGGAGATGTGGACCTCGCCACGGTACCCGCCGCTTCCGGACGAGTTTCGCTGGGACCTCGTCGAAACAAATTTCGAACGTGCGATTCGGAAGCACGTCAAGAAAACGCCCGAACTTCGCGAGCAGCTATTGGCGGCGCTCGCCGAAGAGCAAACGGAGCTCCAAAAACGCATCGCCGGTCCAGACCTCGGCTTCAACCTCGGCGGGTACCGCCAGTTCCTTCGTGGCAAATGCGGCACGATGTCGTTGGCCGTTCTGCACAAGACGGCGTACCACCGTCAACTGGAGCTTTGGAGCGTCTTTGTCCCGCAGAACGCGCGGGAATCAGTGCCAGCGCCCAGTCTGCCGCGCGAGGTTTGGAAGCAGCTTGAAAACGAAGGGCGCATCGGGAAGGAAATCTCGGAGGAGCAATACCAGGAGCTTTGCCGGACCTACCGTGAGAGTCCAGCGGGGCCGGTGGGGGAAGTTCTTGACCGGCATAGGCTCGTGGTCATCGCCGGTGACCCCGGATCCGGTAAGTCTTCGCTTCTCAAGCAGTGCCTGTATGAATGGGTGAAGCAGCCGGACGACGAAAAGCCGACCCCGCTGTGGATGGAACTTCGCGAGTTCGCTGAAGCCAACCGGCATGAGGCGCTGGATCTTCTCGGCTATCTCTCATCGGAACGGTCCGGGTTCGCGCTCGACGCGAACCAGTTGCACGAACGCCTGCAAGCGGGCAAGGCCGTTCTCCACATCGATGGGCTGGACGAGGTTTTCGACATCGGCCTGCGCGCCAGCGTGATCGAGCAGATTGCCGGACTCGCAGCCCGATATGGCACGGCGAAAATTGTGGTTACGACGCGCGTCATCGGCTATGAGCCGGAGCGCCTCCGCAACGCCGGCTTTGCCCACGCCACGCTGGAGGACTTCGACGAGACACAAGTTAGAAAGTTCGTGGAGCGATGGCACGAGATAGCCGAGCCGGACGTCAAAGAGCGGCAAAGGCTCCAAACGCGTATGCATGCGGCGATTGAGAGGTCGCCCGCGGTCTGTTCGCTGACGGGGAATCCGCTGCTGCTCACCATGATGGCGATTTTGAATCGCAACCAGGACCTGCCTCGGGATCGCGTGGAACTGTACCGGGAAGCAAGCCGGGTTCTGCTGCACGATTGGGACGCCGGTCGAGCGCTGGGGGCGGATTTCGATCGCGAAGAGAAAGAAGAACTGCTGCGCCGCCTCGCGACCAGAATGCAGGATACGCCGGGTGGGCTGGAAGGGAATGTCGTTGCGAGTGAGGATTTGAAGCAGCTCTTTCGGGACTATTTGGCGGAAGTGAAATATGCCGATCCGCGCGAGGGCGCGCGAAAGCTGCTGGCCCAGTTGACGGAGCGGAACTTCATTTTGTGTGCCGCCGGTGGGGATCGTTTCGCGTTTGTGCATCGCACGTTCCTGGAGTTCTATTGCGCGGACGGTTGGAACAAACGGCTGAGAAGAGACTTGAAGTTGGAGCCATTGAAGGAACTCTTCGCGGAGCGGTGGACGGATGCACGCTGGCACGAGGTGCTGCGTCTGCTTGCAGGGATGGTGGAAGAGAATCACGCAGGAAAACTCATTGAGGTTCTGCTTGCGCAGGATGGTGAGTACGACGAAGAAGCCAACGTCCTACTCGCGGGTGAATGCCTGGGCGAAATCCGAAATCGCTCTGAGGTATCAGCAGTGGAGGCGAATGTTCGCACGGCGCTATTGGAAAAGTTCGTCTATACAGACCCTCGCTATTCTGACACGTTTTCGTTTGCCGACTGGCTGCAAGAAGGCATCAGGCTGTATGTCTCTCTGTGGCATGCGGAGGCAAACGCCTGGCTGCGTGAGTTGATAACTGACGCGACAGTCAACGTAATTTCGCGGCAGCTAGCAGTCCTGGAGCTAGCGCGCGGGTGGCATGACGATCCTGCGACCTTGCCCTGGCTCCAGGTTTGCGCCAGCTCTCATGCAAGCGAGTATGTTCGGGGAACGGCATTGAGGGAGGTGGCGCGGGGATGGAAGGACAATCCCGCCACCTTGAGCTTGCTTCAGGATCGCGCGCGCTCCGATGGAAGCGGCTTTGTCGAGCACGTGGCGACCGAGGAGTTGGAGAACAGATGGAAGGACGATCCTGATGTCCAGCGCTTTCTCGACCACCTCGCGTCGGAACGCCTTGCGAAGCTGGGCTAACGCAGCATCAAGCGTCGTACTTCACGAACTCCAGTTGGTCCCCGGCCTTTGTACCCGTTCGGGCGCAGGTGCCTGCCGGGAGCTCCAGAACCGACCTCGCCGAGAGCGACCCGCTGATCCGCCAAAGACCCATGTTCTCGCGAACCTTTACGACCTTCTTCTGCTTGTCCAGGTACACAACGTCGATCGCGAACTTCATGAAGAACGTGTGGACCGCCTCGCAGGGCGTGATCCACAGACCTTCGCCGTCCCGCAGTTCACTATGCTTCAGCAGCCCTTGCCGCCGCTTCTCGCTCGTGTCGGCGATGTCGGCCTGATCCGCCAGCATCACTTCGCCGCGGCTGACGTTGCGTACTCGTAACTTGCGCAAAACTATCCCTCTCGAACCTAGTGTTCCGGGACCTCGCAGCTTGGAAACGAACCGAGCACCGCGCCGCCCTGGAACCCCAGTTCGTCGCGTAACCCGACGCGGGACGTGTAGTAACCGTCCGCCGTCAGGTTCTTGATCGCCACCCAGAACTTCGCCTTGCTGCTCGAAGTCTTCCTCTTCTGCTTTTCGGCGGAATCGCAAAGGTCCTGTAGGACGCGTTCGCGGCCGGCGGCGGGCATCGCGGCGAACTTCTTCTTTTTCAGGTACTGTAAGCCGTCTTTACAGGTCTCGCCCAGGGCCTTGTTCTTGGACGCGACGTAGTCGATGTAGGCCGGGACTCCCGCGGCGGCCGCGCCTGGCGTGCCTGTCGGCGGAATGATCTCGTCCACCAGGATGTTCAACAGCGCGAACTCCTCATCGTTGAAGTAGGTCCGCTGGTAGACGGCGTCGGGTCCGGTCGCGGAGTGAGCCTCGTGCTGGCCGTACAACTCGTCGGCCTGGAACGGAAACAGGCAGGTGGCGCCGATCGCGCCGATGATTTTCAGACTGTCGCGGCGATTTTCTTCGGACATTTAGAGGTCTCCCGTGCGCAGGCGGTCGGCGATGTGGTCGGCCGTGCGCGCGGCCAGCGCCATGATGGTGTGGGTCGGATTCTTTTCGGATGCCGTCGCGAACACCGCGCCGTCGGCCAGGAACAGATTTTTCACGTCGTGGGTTTGACCCCAGCGGTTGGTCACCGAGTCACGAGGATCGTCGCCCATGCGAGCGCCGCCCAACTCATGGTTGCGAACCGGTTCGGCCCAGGTGCGCAGGATCTCCGCGCCGGAAGCCTTCAGGATGTCGACGCTCCATTGCGTCATGGCCTTGAAGATCCGCTTGTCGTTCTCCTCGTGCGTGATGGTTCGGCGCGCGGCGGGCAGGCCCCACTTGTCCTTCTGGGTGGGATCGAGGTCGATAAACGTGCGAGGCCCGGGCAGCATCTCGCCGTAGGGCGAAAACACCATGTGCGCCGGGTAGCGATGCTTGATCGACTCTTTGTACGCCTTGCCGAACCCAGGCATCGCGCGGGCCCAACCGGTGGACCTGCGGTTCTGATAGTTGAACTGCATGCCAAAGCTTCTCGCAAAGCCGCGATCCTTCTTGTCGTGCAGGAAGGACGGTACGTAGGCATGGTCCAGGAACCCGTCGTCGCCCGGTGTGAGCGGCTTGCCCATCAGTTCCGGCAGGAAGCATTCGACGCCGCCGGTGAAGTGCGGGATGAAATCCTTGCCCAGGTGGCCGCTGGAGTTCGCGATGCCGGTGGGGTAGCGGCTGGATTTGGACATCAGCATCAGCGCGACCGTCTGCACGCAGGCGCAGGCGAGCACGACGCTCTTGCCGCGAACCTCGCCTTGTTCCTTGGTTTCGCGATGGATGTAGCGCACGCCGGTGGCTTTGTTTTCGTCCGACAGCATCACCTCGTACACCACGGCGTTGGGTACCACTTCCAGCTTGCCGGTGGCGCGCGCCGCGGGATAAATATGGACGTCCGCCGAGTTGTATTTCGCCGCGACGTCGCAACCGGCCATGCAGTTGCCGCAGTAATGACAGGCGGGACGGCCGCCTCCGGCTACCGTACGCGTCGACTTGCGAACGTGAATCACTTTTACGCCCAACTTGGCGGCGCCGCGCTTGACGATCAAGTCGCTGCACTTCATCGGGGCGGGCGGCAGAAAGATGCCGTCCGGCAGATCCTTCAGGCCGTCGAGGTTGCCGCAGACGCCGACTTCGCGTTCGATCTTGTCGTAATAGGGCGCGAGATCCGCGTAATGGATCGGCCAGTTGGCGCCCGCGCCGTCGTCATGATCCTTACCGCGGAAGTCGCGTTCGCTGAAGCGCCAGGCGACGGCGTTCCACAGCATCGTTTTGCCGCCAACGCCTCGCGACCGTTCGGTATCCATGCCCTGTTTGCCGGGCTTCATGGTCGGAATCTGCCGCCCGGGAAATTCATAGGGCATGGCGTGCGTGTTGAAGTCGGTACGCGTGTTGATCCGCGGACCGCCTTCGACAATCGCCACGTCCGCGCCTGCCCGCGCCAGGTGCGCCGCAATCGTTCCACCGCCGGCGCCCGCGCCCACCACAACTACGTCATAGACCTTTTGAGCCATCGCGTTTCATTTTACAGTCTCGCCATGTACCTGCAATCGGGTATGGCGCGTCGTATCGTAAAAGCATGCTGTACGTCCTTGTGGCCGCTCTCACTCTGGCACAGTTGCCGGGACAGTATCCCGGCGGTCAATATCCTGGTGGTCAGTACCCGGGAGGCCAATATCCTGG
>JAFDVT010000579.1 GCA_018268875.1 Acidobacteriota bacterium | reverse complement strand
TTGCGGCTTCGGCGATCCTCCTGCTGGCAGCGAGTATCGGCTCGGTCGAATACAAGTATTGGATCGCGCCATGCGAGCCTCGTGAATCCGAATGCCGCCCAGGCGACGCCGAGCTAGCGCGGTGGGCGTTTTCGGACTGGGAGCGAGCGTCGAAGGGCGCGTTGCAATTCGTGCCTGCGAAAAGCCGTGAAACCGCGGAAATACGTGTCGTTTGGGTATCGCAACGCGAAGGACTGTACGGCGAGGCTCGTCCCATCCTGGTCAACGGACGTCGCGGCGCAGAACTGTACGTCCGTCCCGACATGAGCGGACTCGGCCCCGAAATAGACGCCGAAGCTCGCAAAGATGAGCTGTTCCGCGACACCATCATTTACCTCACCTGCTTGCATGAATCGGGCCATGCGCTAGGATTGGGACATACGGATCGCTTCGCCGACATCATGTACAGCTTTGGTTTTGGCGGTGACATCCGTGAGTATTTTGCGCGCTACCGGAGGAAAATCGCCGCCAGACAGGACATCCGCAACACCAGCGGCGCGTCCGAAGCGGATGGCGAACGGCTCCGGAGAACGCTTGGCAAATGATCACCGACCTCGTACAAATCAAGCGCCTGGGCGAGCAAAAACGCCCGGAAAATGAGCGTTTTCGAAAACATTTGAAGTCCCACGGCTTTGTGGAGCGGAACTTTCGCGCCAAAGCCGAAGAGATCGAAGCGGAAATCGACTGCACGGTTTGCGCCAACTGCTGCCGTAACGCCACCGTCAAGCTGCAGGATCGGGACGTCGAAAAGCTGGCCAAATACCTGCGCATCAAACCCGCCCAGTTTCTTCGTGACTACACGCAGGAAGACGAGGAACAAGGCACCGTTCTGAAGTTCGAAGAGGGCAAGGGCGGCTGCGTGTTTCTGGATGGCAACGACTGCACGGTATACGACGCGCGGCCGCAGATTTGCGTGGACTTCCCGCACCTGGTTCGTGGCAACGGCACCATCCCGTTTCGCATGTGGCAGTTCATCGACCGCGCCACCTACTGCCCGATCGTCTACAACGCGCTCGAAGCCTACAAAGAAATGACAGGGTTCAAGCGCTAAACCGATGCCGATGGAGCCACCGGCCGCGGACCGGCATGTCACCTACGCGGTCGCCATCCTGGTGACGGTTGCCGCCGTTCTGGTGGCCGTCAACATCAAGCCGATTCCGCTGGCGGCGGAAGTGAAAGTGACCGCCGACCCCGCGGGCGCCGAAATCTGGGTGGATGGGCGTCTCGAAGGCCGCGCGCCACTCCAGGCCTACGTCAACCCGGGCCAGCACAAGTTCGAATCCCGCGCGCTGGGCTACGAAGCCTCGGGCGTGATCACACAAACGTTTGAAGACGGCGGATCGGGCTTTGTGAACATCAAGCTCAAGCCCATTCCCGCGGCCTTGCAGATTGTCTCGGACCTGACCTCGGGCAGCCTGCGCCTCGAAGGCTCGTCGAACGTGGAGATTCTGCCTCGCGAAGGCAGTCTTTCGACGCGCCTGCCGGTGTCGGCGCGAGCCATCGAACTGGCCTCGGGCAACATCCGCGTCGTGGCGCCGGTGGAGATCAAGCCCGCGCAGATGCCCGAATTCAACGGTAGCGTCCTGACGGCCAATGCCCGGGTCGTCGCCCTTGCCTGGGGCGGAGGCAAAGCGTACCTCACTGCCAGCTTCAGTCCGGTCGACGTCTACATCGACGACAAACTGGCCGCCAATCTGGTCTCGGAAGGCAAGATGCTGCCATCGCCGATCGCGCCCGGCCGTCACAAGGTAAGGCTGGTCAGCAGCGGGCAGGTGTTTGAACGCCCGGTGCAGGTAGCCGAAGTGCCCGGCATTGCCCTGCTGATCAGCGCGGAACAGAACCTTGGAAACCTGATTGTGCGCACCAATGTGGAAGGCGCGCAGATTTACCTGGACGACGCCGAGTTCCGTTCGTCCTCGGCGGCCGGGGAGAACTTCATCGGCAACTTGCGCGTTCGCACGGTGATGGTGTCGGTGCGAAAACAAGGCTACGCGACGCCCGATGCCAAGCCCGTGCAATTGCGGCGGGGCGAGACGCTCGAAGTCTCGTTTGACTTGAAGGCGGAAGAAGCAACGCCGGCCGCAGCGGTTCCTCAATCGCCAGTGAAGTAGCAACCGCTCACGCAATCGCCGTTCAGAGTCTGGGTCCAAATGACGCGCGCCGCGCGAACCGCCTCGCCGGCTTGCTTCAAGCGAAACTCGAGGCCGGGTTCAAGGTCCTGCGCCTGGTGCGCGATGCGGAATCCTGTGGCGCTGGTGTCGAGCAACCGGGCAGTTACGACAACCGTGCCGCTCGGGCTCGCAAACGAGACCTCCACCGTTCCTGAAGCTTCCCGCCTTGGCGACCTGCGCCGTTCGATTTGGAGATGCGCCATAACGAACTCCCGCTTAGGCTCGGTGGTGGACGACGGTTACCGCGCGGTCGACCTTGAGTCCATAGGCCTTGATGCGCCGTTGCAGAGTCCGGCGTGAAATGCCCAGCATTTCCGCAGCCTGCAACTGACGGCCTCCGGCCTCTTCCAAAACACGCGAGATCGCCGACCGTTCCGCCTCTCCGAGAACCGAAAGATTGTGCAAGTCGGTGGTGAAGCTGGCTTGCCGCAATTCCTCGGGAAGGTCCTCCACTTGAATCCGCTTGCCGGCCGCGAACACCGCCGCACCGGTAACCACGTTGCGAAGCTCTCGAACGTTACCTGGCCAGGGGTATTCCTGCAGGATTCGTAGCGCCTGCGGCGAAATCTCCAGGTCCGCCCGCTGCTTTTCGAGAAAGTGCCGGGCCAGCGGCGCGATGTCTTCCGGCCGCTCCCGCAGCGGAGGCACCCGCAGGCGAACCTGCGATAGCCGATGGTAGAGGTCCGCGCGAAAGCGCCCTTGCGCGCAAGCCGTCTTCAAATCCTGGTTGGTGGCGGTAACCAGGCGGGTGTCGGTCTGCACCTTGCGCACGCCGCCCAGCCGGAAAAACGGAGCGCCGTCCAAAATGCGAAGCAATTTGACCTGCAGGCGCACGTCGAAGTCCCCGATTTCGTCCAGGAACAGCGTGCCGTGATTGGCGAGTTCAAAAAGCCCTTGCTTGGGCTGATCGGCGCCGCTGAACGCGCCTTTTTCGTAGCCGAACAGCTCGCTTTCGAGCAGATTTTCCGGTAAAGCCGTACAGTTGATGTCCACCCAACTACGGCTGCGCCGTCGCGAATGATGGTGGATCGCGCGAGCCACCATTTCCTTGCCGGACCCGCTTTCCCCTGTGATCAGCACGGTAGCGTCAGTAGACGCCACCTGTTCCGCCTGCTGGAGCAACTTGTGCGTCGCCGGGCTGGCGTACACAACCTCCATGTCGACGTATTGTTTGCGGTGGCAGACGTTCATTGGCGCGAGGACCGAGACCTTACGTCTATGTTAGGTGGCCCAAGCCTTGCGAACCATGAGCGTTTCCCAGTAACGATCCTAGTCACTCGCCTGTGGTGATGAGAGACCCAAAGTACTAGCGTCTACGGGAAATTCCTGAGAGGTCGACACGAGCGTCAGGCTCGATGGCCAGGCGCGTCCCACCCGCTGCGCCACTGCCTGCAACAGACTCAGTTCCGCGGCCGAAAACGCGTCCCGGTCGGTTCGGTACAACGACATGACGCCCGCCGGCTCGTCCAGGAACTCCAACGGCACGGCCAGCGCGGAGCTTAAAGGACT
>JAFDVT010000578.1 GCA_018268875.1 Acidobacteriota bacterium | reverse complement strand
GATGATGTCCTCGCGCAGCAGGCGCTGGACCTCGGTGATGCTGGCCATCTGCGCCGTCTGCGGGAACCCGCCTCGTACGATGTACTCGTGGAAATGCGCGATGTAATACTGCGCGGCGTCCTGCACCTTGAGGTACTGCGCGTCGTCGAAGCGGAAGATTTCCTGAAGGCTACGGAGCGACGGTAGCGGGGGCAGGTCCAGCTTTTTGATCCGCAGGTACTCCCAGAATGACAGCGTGCCGAGTTTGATCGAATGCCAGCGCCCGACCCCGGATTCCTGCCCGGTTTCGAGGAGCGGCGTCGCGGACCCGGTGAATACAATGCGGCGGCGGTTCTTGCCAAAATCCACCTGATGCTTAATCCAGACTGCCCAGTCGCGCATGAATTGGGCCTCGTCAAGGAAGAGGTACTCGGGCCCGGGCTGTTTGGGTTCACGCTGCCGCCAGGAGGCGAGTACCGCGTCGATCCCCGCGAGTTTGATCAGCGGGTGGTCAAAGGTGACATAGAGTATGTTCGCCGCTGGGACTCCGTCCTTCAGCAACTGTGCGATGGACTGGAGCAGCAGCGTAGTCTTCCCGATCTGGCGAAGCCCGGTCAAAAGGACGGCGCGCGGGGCCGGAGGGTCCGCCACCCAACGGTGCATCTGGTACCAGGCGGCTCGCCGCCAGGGCGGGAGGTCCGGCAGAGGCTCCCCGCGCCACCACGGATTGAACTCGGAGAGGACGGCGTAAAGGTCAGCATCCGGTACAACAGTGGTGAACATGGAGTCGATTTTACACTAAATGCCACAAATAATACAAACACAATATCTCTATTTGCAGCAAACTGTGAAAACAGCACCGACGACTTACACTAATAGCAGAATCTCATGCTGCGGCTTGCCTTGGGGCAAATCAACCCTACTGTCGGAGATCTGCGCGGCAATGCCGCCAGGATGCTGGAGTTTGCGCAACGGGCGGTGGATGGAAATGCCAGCCTCGTTGTCTTTCCTGAACTGTCGCTGAACGGCTACCCGCCGCGCGACCTGGTGGAGAAGCCCTCGTTTGTGGCGCGCACCGAAGAAGTCCTTCACGATCTTGTCGCGAAGGCGCCGAAGAACATCACCATTGTGACCGGCTATGTCGGGCGTCCGGAACAGGCGGGGCGGCGGGTGTACAACTCGGCGGCCGTCTTTCGCGACGGGCAGATCCTGTTCCATCAGAATAAAGTCCTGCTGCCGACATACGACGTGTTCGATGAGGCGCGGTATTTCTTGCCCGGAGAGCAGGGACGCCTGTTCGAACTGGACGGCAAGCAGGTCGCGCTGACCATTTGCGAAGACGCCTGGAACGACCGTACCTTTTGGAAGAACCGGCTGTACAAGCGCGACCCCGTGGAAGAGTTGTTCGAGATGGGCGCGGAGATCCACGTCTGCATCAACGCTTCGCCGTATGCGATGGAGAAGCGCGAGATGCGGCGGCGGTTGTACCGGGCGACGGCGCGGCGCTTCGAGATTCCGATGGTGTACGTCAACCAGGTGGGCGGCAACGATCAACTGGTGTTCGACGGATCGTCCTTTGCGATGGACGCCAGTGGCAATGTGATTGCACAAGCCAAGTCCTTCGAGGAGGATCTGGTGTTCTGCGATCCGTTTGGCGACGTTAGCGGTGATGACGTGCAGGAAACCTCGCGCGGCGGCGATGAGGCGGAGGCGGTGTATGAGGCGCTGGTGCTCGGCACGCGCGATTACATTCGCAAATGCGGCTTCCGGAAGGTGTTGATCGGGTTGTCGGGCGGCATCGATTCGTCGATCGTCGCGGCGATCGCCGTCGAGGCGGTGGGCAAGGAGAACGTCATCGGCGTCGGCATGCCGGGACCGTATTCGAGCGACCACTCTGTGAAAGATGCGCGCGACATGGCCGAGCGGTTGGGCATCCGGTTTGAGCTGATCAGCATCAATCCGGGCTACGAGGCGATGAACGGGAGTCTGGCCGGTGTGTTCGCCGGGGCGAAGCCGGATGTGACGGAAGAGAATCTGCAATCCCGCCTGCGCGGCGTGACGCTGATGGCCTTGTCGAACAAGTGGGGCGCGCTGGTGCTGACCACTGGCAACAAGAGCGAACTGGCCGTCGGGTACTGCACGCTGTACGGCGACATGTGCGGTGGACTCGCGGTGATCAGCGATGTTCCGAAGACGCTGGTGTACCGGATTTCGAGGATCGCGAACCAGCGGTTGGGCAATCCAATTCCCGAAAGCGTGTTTGTCAAAGCACCGTCAGCGGAGTTGCGGCCGGACCAGAAAGATACGGATTCGCTGCCGGAGTACCCGGTATTGGACGCGATTTTGGAAGGCTATATCGAGCACTACAAGCCGCCGCAGGAGATCGCCGCCGAGATCGGACAGCCTCTGGCGCTGGTGCGCGACATTATCAACAAAGTGGACCGCAACGAGTACAAACGCCAGCAGGCCGCGCCAGGTTTGCGGGTGACGTCGAAGGCGGTTGGCATTGGACGGCGGTTCCCGATAGCGCAGAGGTTTTCCGAATAATGACGTTGAAGAATCTGGCTTCGGTCGCCGCCCTCGTTGCGGTGGCGGCTTGGGGTCAACCGGAGATGCAGCGCGTGGAGGTAGGCGGGCATCCGATGTCGCCGCTGCTGACGCGCGACGGCAAGACGATGTTCGTGCTGAATTCGGAGCGCACGCAGCCTTCTGTCAGCGTGATCGACACGGCGACGTTGCGGGAAGTGTCGCGAACTCCGGTGGAAGGCGCATGGCTTGGGCTCGCGTTGACGCGGGACGAAAAACGCCTGTATGTTTCGGGCGGCGCAAAGCCCGGCGTGCATGAGTTTGCGGTGAGCGGCGGTAAGCTGTCGTTGCTGCGAACGTTTTCCGCGCAACCGGCGACGTTCACCGGCGATGTCGAACTGTCGCCCGATGGACGGCTGTTGTACGCGACAGCGCCGCTCGAAAACGGCATCCTGGTGATCAACACGCAGTCCGGCCGCGTGATCGAACGGTGGCAGACGGGACGGCGTCCGTACCGCATTCTGTTCCACCCCGACGGGCAGTCCTTCTTTGTGTCGAGCTGGGCCGACGGTTCGTTGTATCAACATCGCGCGACCAATGGCGAACGCCTCGCCGTGATCCGCCTCGCGCAACAGCCGATGGACATGGTGCTGTCATCAAAGCCGGTGGAAGTGGATGAAGAAGGCGAAAACAAACCCGAGTGGAAGCACCGG
>JAFDVT010000577.1 GCA_018268875.1 Acidobacteriota bacterium | reverse complement strand
TCGGAAATCACGCTGTACGGCAGAATCTGCGCCCCTGCGCCGATCGTCGAATCCTCGATCACCGATCCCGACCCGATTCGCGCGTCTTCGCCGATCACCGTCGAACCCGTGAGCCGCACAAACGGCTCCACCCAGGCATCCGGCGCAATGCGGACATCCACATCCACCATCACGGTCTCGGGACGCTCCACCGTTACGCCATCGAGCATCAACTCGCGAACCTTGCGCGTGCGGAACATCGCGTCCATCTCCGCCAGTTCCACCTTATTGTTGATGCCCAGCAGTTCGTTGAAGTCGTCGATCTGCATCGCGCCCACAGTGTGGCCGTTCTTGTTGAAGATCTCCACCAGGTCCGTCAGGTAGTATTCGCCGGCCGGATTGTTGGTCTGAATCTCGCCGATGTACTTCCACACCAGGTCGGACCGGAAGCAGTAAATCCCCGAATTGATCTCTTTGATCTTGCGCTGTTCTTCGCTCGCCGCCTTGTATTCGACGATCGCCGCGACATTGCCCTGCGCATTGCGGACAATCCGTCCGTACGCGGCCGGGTCCGCGATCTCGCACGTCATCACCGTCGCGTCCTTGCCGGACGCCTCGTGTTCCGCCACCAGCCGCTTTACCGTTGCCGCCGACAACAGCGGGACGTCGCCGTACAGCACCACCAGCCAGCCTCCGGCGTTTTCGAGCAGCGGCCGCGCCATGGCCACCGCGTGACCGGTACCTTTTTGCTCCGCCTGCAATGCCGTGCGCAATCCCAGCGGTTCCACCGTCGCCGCCACGGCCTCCGCCTGATGACCGACCACCGCCACGATGTCCGCCGGATCCGCCACCGCCCTTGCCGCGCGAACCACGTGTTCGATCAACGTCAATCCACCCGCCCGGTGCAGCACCTTGGCCAGCTTCGACCGCATCCGCGTCCCCAAGCCCGCCGCCAGAATCACAACGCTGGTTTTTGTCGCCATTACTCTTCTTTTTTCCCTCTCTGGGTCCGCTTCCACGCCGCCAGTCTCCGGCTGCGCTCCGCGAGCCGCACCGCGATCATCGCCGCGCTATCCGAATCGTGCCGGATCTTCTTGCCCCGGTCCACCAGTGGCGCGCCCACCACCTGAATCCCCATGTCTTCCATACGGTCCACGTCGTTTTCCACGGCAAACGACTGCTCGGCCTCGTACCGCTTCAGCATGGCCTTGGGAAGCTTCTCCGTGTTGACAATGACATGATCCAAAAGCTTCGGCCGGCTGTGCTGGTAGATCGCCTCGACATGGTCCGACGCCTTGAATCCCGTCGTCTCCCCGGGCTGCCACATCAGGTTGACGAAATACGCCTTCACCGCCCGGGATTTGTGGATCGCTTCCGGAATCCCCTTCACCAGCAGGTTCGGAATCACGCTGGTAAATAACGACCCCGGCCCCAGCGTAATTAGGTCCGCCTTGGCGATCGCCTCCAGGGTCTCCGGCAAAGGCTTGCAGTTCTTGGGATTGAGCGAGATCTTGCGAATCCGGATCTTGCTCTGGCTGATCCTCGTCTCGCCTTGCACCACCCGGCCGTTTTCCAGTTCGGCCTCCAGGCTGACGTTGCGCGCCGTTGACGGATAGATATTGCCGGTGATTGCCAGAACGTCGCCGGAAAACTTCACGGCCTGTGCGAAATCGCCGGTCAGATTGGTGAGCGCCGTCAGAAACAGGTTGCCGAAACTGTGGCCGTCCAAGCCCTTGCCACCGCGGAACCGGTATTGGAATAGTCGTGCAAGTAACGCTTCGTCCTCCGACAGCGCCACCATGCAATTGCGGATGTCGCCCGGAGGCAGAACCGAAAATTCCTCGCGCAGCCTGCCCGAACTCCCGCCGTCGTCCGTAACCGTGACGATGGCTGTGATCTCAACCAGCGGAGATCCGTCTTTGGAGTAAGCGAACTTCTTAAGCCCGCGAAGAAGAGTGGATAAACCCGTTCCGCCGCCGATCGCGACGATCCGGAGAGGGCCGTCCAGATTGAGATAGCTCACTCGTTTCCTTACAGAGTCGCACACATGGGTGACAACCCTGCACGATGAATCGAACGATCGAGGGTGCGTTTAACGCCGGCGCCCAACGGGCACGGCAACCCGCAGATCCTCTTCCTCATCGTCGTACAATGACACCGTCTCCAGGTCCTCGGCGTCAAACACCGTCTGGCACTCTTGGCACCGTACGTATTCGATTCCATCCCGGCGGTATAGAAACTCTGTGCGCGTATGCGAGCAGGGGTTCATAACTAACTTAACCGTCTCTCCCAATATCGTTCATTTTAGTCAAAACCTTAGACCTGTCAAGCGTCTTTGTGTTTCTCCGCCCCGAGATTTTCACCACTTATTCACACCCCTCATCGGCGACAGCGTATCCCCTCCCCAAACCACTGGAGTACCTCGGTTGTCTTACGGATAATGGTCTAGTGCCTCATGCGGAGTTTAGCCGCGGGGCAACGAAAGAAGTCGTGCCAACGATGAATCAAAATCAAAAGCCCTTTAGCTGCCGGATGATCGGGTTGAATTGCAGGGATTGTGTCGCAGGATCCGCTCTTCAGCTCGCTATGGTCTGTGGTCAAATTCCAAACCAGGACATCGAACGAGTTTTCTTCGCCATGTACGACGACCCGGCATGCATGGACATGTCCGACGAGTTTGCGAATATGTACCGGGCTTGTGTGAACAAAGCGGAATTCATACCGCTGCCGACCGACGCCGCGCTAGCGACGGCCGGCCTCGTGTAACTCGAACTCTCACCTTCGCGTCCCCCGCGACGCTACGCCGCAAGCCCTCGTCGCAGAAGCAACAAAACAGGGCCGGCGCCGCGGACGGAAGGTGGGAGTTCAGTACACTCGTACTCATGTCCGCCCTTTTGCCCCGGCTCCGGATGACCCTGGACTTCATGCCGTCCCCGGTTCCGGACCGTCCCGGCCTCGCCGTCCGCGACGGGTATCATTATTCCGACGCCACCCTCATCATTCCTCCGGCTCTCGCCGCCTGCCTGGAATTCTTCGATGGCGAACACACCGAAGCCGATCTCAAGGCCCATCTTTACGAACTCACCGGCGAACTCGACACCGCCGAACTCGTCACCCATCTGCGGCAAACCTTAAGCGAGGCGGGGTTCCTCGAAGACGAAGTGTTCGCCCAGATGCAGGCGGAAGCGCATCAGGCGTTTGCCGACGCTCCCGTTCGCAAGCCCGCGCACGCTGGCACCGGTTATCCCGGTTCCGCCGCCGAACTCCATGAGGTCTTTGCGCAGTACCTGTCGAACGACGCCGGCAACAACAACATCGAGCAACCGGGCGCGGGCAAGATCCTGGGCATCGCCGCACCGCACGTCAGTCCCTTCGGCGGATGGGAATCCTATCAGGCTGCCTACCGCGCCCTCTCCCCGGACCTTCGCGACAAGACTTTCGTCATCCTCGGCACCTCGCACTATGGCGCGCCGGATCGTTTCGGCCTCACCCGCAAGCCTTTCGAGACTCCTTACGGTTCCGCGATCACCGATCGCGCCCTGGTTGACCGTCTCGAAAAAGAAGGCGGCGATGCGGTCGCGATGGAAGACTACTGCCACGCCTTCGAACACTCCATCGAGTTTCAGGTAGCGTTCCTGCAACATCTGTACGGCCCTGAAGTGAAGATCCTGCCCATCCTCTGCGGCAGCTACGCCCGCAGCATCTATATGGGAGGCAAACCGGAAGAATCCGACGAGGTCAAGCGTTTCCTCGGCGCGCTTGGCGACATGCAGGCCGCCGAAAGCGACAAGCTCTGCTGGGTGCTCGGCATCGACATGGCGCATATGGGACGCCGCTATGGCGACGAGTTCACCGCCACCGCCGATCTACGGGAAATGAACGAGGTCGCCACGCGCGACCGCAACCGCATCTCCTCCATCAACGCCGGCGACGCCGAAGCCTTCTGGGCGCAGGTCCAGGAAAATCAGGACGACCTCAAATGGTGCGGATCGAGCCCTGTGTACACGTTCCTCAAGGCGGTGCCCGAAGCCAAGGGCGTTTTGAATCGTTACCAGCAGTGGAACATCGACGACCAAAGCGTCGTCAGCTTCGCGGGCATGACGTTTGTGAAGTAGCAGCGCTTACTGCTTGGCGATGCTTTGCAGCCGCGCGACGGCCTCCGCCGAACGTTCGCGAATCCCGCGAATTACGACGTTGGCCCTTCCCGCGGCTTCGATCCCGGAGGCAATGTTTACGGCCTCGCGCTGCGCCTGCAATGCCTGTTCGCGCCGCCCCATGCCTTCGTAAGTCTTGCCGATCGCGGCCAGTATCTCCGCTACCTCGCCTCGCGCGCCGGCGTTCAGCGGGTTGGCTTCGGCAAGACGTTCGCGAATCGCCTTGCTCCGCCCCAGCAACGCCAGTGCCTCCTGCGGCGAACCCGATGCGTCCAGGTTTTCCGCCTGCCGTAAATACGCCGTCGCCAACAGGCTGTGAATCCGCGCGTCTTTGGGGTCGGCATCGGCAATCGAACTGTAAGTCGCGATCGCGGAGTTCAGCAATTGCGAGGCTTCGGCGTATTCTTCCGTCTGCGTCAGCACGATCCCCAGCGACAGTTGCGTCCCCGCGACGTTGATCCGCGAACTCGAATCGTGCGGCTTTTCCGCGGCAATCGCCTTGCGCAGCGCCAGAACTTCGCGATACTGCTTCACCGCGTCCGCCTTCTGGCCATTGCGCGAAAGAATGCTCGCCATCCGGTTGCCCGCCAGCGCCAAGCCCGCGCGATGCGTCGGGTTCGGATCTTCGGCCACCAGTTGCCGGTAAATCTCAAGAGGCTTGCGGCGCGTCTCCAGCACCTGGTCCCACAGCCCCAATTGCGACAAACTGCCGCCCACCGCCGTGTACGCTTCGGCCAGCCTGCGCCGCCGTTCCGGATTTTTCGGATCGGCCGCCGTCAACGCCTCGCAAATCGCCAGCGCCTTGCGATCGTAGTCGAGGCTCGTCTTGTAATCGCCCTTCACGCGCAGCAACGACGCGTAGCGGTTGTAGGCGTCGGCCAGTTCCAACTGCAATTCGGCTTTGCCGCCGCCGCTTCCTTCACGAGCCAAATCCTCGCGAATCTGTACGGCTTTGCGAAAGCTTTCGAGCGACCCCGCCGTGTCGCCCAGGTTCGCCGCATCGGGCCGCCCCAATACCTCGCCGAGCTTGACGTACGCCGATGCCAGTTCGCGACGCAGCACCGGGTTGCCTTCCGAATCCTGCGCCAGCCCGTCCAGATACTTGGTCGCACGGCTCACCAGTTTGCCGCGCGCCGTCGTCGAACCCGGCAGCTTCGCGATCTCCCGTTCGATTTCGAAGATGAACGAATTCGCCAGTTCGCGAGCGCCGTTGAACATCCGTTCCGCGCGCTGCTTTTCGATCCTTGCGATCCGCGCCTGATAAAACGTCGTCGCCAGGCCCGCCGCCAGCGCGATCACACCCGCCGTCGCCGCGATCACCGCGGTCAGATTCCGCCGCACGAACTTGCCCGCCCGGTAGCGCAGCGAATCCGGCCTCGCCATCACCGGCAGCCCCGCTTCGTAACGGCGAATGTCCTCCGCCATCTGCTCGGCGGACGCATAGCGCTGCTGGGGCTCCACCTCCAGCGCCTTCATCACGATGTTGTCCAGGTCGCCGCGCAACGGTGCCGGATCTTCCGCCAGCTCGCTAGGCTTCTTCGGAGGCGCCGTATGCAGAATCGTCAGAATCGCCTGTGGATTCGGTGTCGTGAACGTTCGCGGACGCTTGCCCGTCAGCAGTTCGCACAGCAGGATCCCGAGCGAGTACACGTCGGACGCAGTGCTAAGAACTTCGCCGCGAACCTGTTCCGGACTCGCATAATCGGGCGTGAACGCCGGCGGCAGATACGTCACCGTTAGCCCCGCGTTCGCGTCCGGCTCGGACAGCCTCGCGACGCCAAAATCCAACAGCTTCGGCGTGCCGTCAGCCGTCACCAGGACATTATTCGCCTTGATGTCGCCGTGGATCACCAGGTTCTGGTGCGCGTAATGGACGGCGTTGCAAAGCACGCGAAAAATGTCCAGCTTTTGATGCAGCCCAAGTTTCGCCGCGACGTCGCTCATGCGCTGCCCTTCGACGTGCTCCATCACAAAGAATGGCCGCCCGGATTCGGTAACGCCGCCATCGAGGAGCCGCGCGATGTTCGGGTGCGACAGCCGCGCCAGGATCTGCCTTTCGTTGCGGAACCTCTTGCTGATGGCCGCTGAATCCAGGCCCTCGCGAATCACCTTGATCGCCGTCACCATGCGGAACGCGCCGTCT
>JAFDVT010000576.1 GCA_018268875.1 Acidobacteriota bacterium | reverse complement strand
GTCGACAACGCCACGGCCATCATCGCCTACCGCAGCAACCCGCACCTCGACCAGCGCGAACGGGGCGTCGACGCCGCCCGCCTCATGGCCCGGATTCTCGATGGAAAAGCCTCGCCGGTCATGGCTCTCGAGGCCCCGCACTGGGCGATCCCGATCGCCGCGCAGAACACCTCCGTCATGCCCGCCAAAGGCCTCTATGACGATCTCGCCGAGGTCCTCGCATGGCCGGGAATCCTGTCCGCCAGCGTCTGCCTCGGGTTCTATTATGCGGATGTCGCCGAGATGGGCACCAGCTTTCTAGCTGTTGCCGACAACGATGCGGAACTCGCCCGCAAGGCCGCCCGCTACCTCTGCGAACGAGCCTGGCAACGGCGCGCGGAGTTCCTTCCGCAGCTTCCATCGCCCGAGGAGGCCGTCGCGAGGGCCATCCAAAGCGGCAAAAAACCTGTCGTGCTGATGGACATCGGCGACAACGTCGGCGGCGGCAGTTCCGCTACGTCGAAAATCCTGTACGACGAGTGTGTCAAGCAGGGCGCGACCAAGGTTGTCGTCGTACTTTATGACCGTCAGTCAGTCGAGCGCTGCGTCGCCGCCGGTGTGCGAGGCGAAGTAGCGGAAGGCCGCGTCGTTACGCTGTTTGACGGCATCTTTACGGAGACGCAAGTTCGCCACGGCGGATGGAGCCACTACGACCAGGGGCTCACGGCTGTCGTCGAAACCCCGCAGGGCAACACCATCATGTACACCAGTCGTCGCATGGCGCCGATGAGCCTGGAACAACTGTTGCGCGCGGGCATTCATCCCGAACGCCAGAACATCTTAATCGTCAAAGGGGTAATCGCGCCACAGGCCGCCTATGCGCCCGTTGCCGGCGAAATCGTTCTGGTCGACACGCCGGGTCCCACGGCAAATGACCCGCGGTCATTTTCCTATCGAAACCGCCGCCGCCCGCTCTATCCGATCGAAGTCGACGCGTGATCGCGCTATTTCGTAGCTAATATGCCGTCCACCGGACAGCCGGTGATTTTGCCCTCGACGCTGCGGAACCCGGCTTCGAGCAACAGCTGCCGGTATTCGTCGAGCGTCCGTTCGCGGCCCTCGGTGCAGATCAGCATGTTGAGCGACTGCATATGCGCGGTAACGTTGTCGGGCCGCAACAATTTCTCGGCGATCAGTAGCGCCCCGCCTTCCCGCAACGCGTCGGCCACGCGCCGCAACAACAGGCGTATTTTGTCTTCGTTCCAATCATGCAGGATGCGTCCCAGACAGTACAGATCGCCCTCGGGCAATGGATCGCTAAAGAAGTCCCCCGCCACGAGGTCCACCTTGCCTTCCGCGAACCGTTTTCCGAACTCGATTGCCGGCGGCAGATCGAACAGCACGCCCCGCATTCCCGGATACGCCTCTACCGCCGCCATCACCAGGTGACCGGTCGCGCCACCCAGATCCACGCACCGCCGGAACCTCGACAAATCGAAGGCTCGCACCAGGGTCGGCGAACTCAATTGCCCGAACCCGTGCATGCCCATGAGGAAGTCCTGCTTCTTTTCCTCGGTCTCGAAGAAGTGCGAAAACAGCGGTCCCCCGCCGGTGAACCCGAATGTTTGTCCCCACCGGTTGGACCCTTCGCGAACCGCATCTTCCAGGTTCCCCCACATCGGATACAGCGCCTTGTTGGAATACAAAATGTACCCGGTTAACGTCAGCGGGCTGTCCTTCCGCAAATACGCATCGGCCTCCGCCGTGTTGACGTAACCGCCGTCGCCGGTGCGTTCCAACAAGCCCAAGGCGGCACAGCCCTCGAGCAGCCGGTCTCCCGCCGCGCCCAGGTCGCGATTCCCCTCGAATACACCCAGCTGCACAGCCGCGAACATCGTCTTCGAGCGCCGGAACGCTTCAATCAGATCCAGAACAAGTGTGGGTTTCATTGGGGTCTTTGGAACTTCTCATTGTATGCCCCGGCTTTCTTGTGTCCAAAACAAAAAACGCGCCCCGCCGAAGCAGAGCGCGTCTGATTGACCCACGAACCGAATCGGCTACCGGCGGCCGCGGCGCAGGCGCGACGCTGCCAGCAACAGACCCAGCCCACCGGAAAGCAGCGTTACCGCTTCGCCCGGCTCCGGCACCGCGGCCGGTCTGGCTTCAAAATTCCAGGTCTTGTCGAAGGCCCCGAGTGCTAGCCGCACATTATCCACAGAACCGTTGTAGGTGCCGTCCCAACCGCTACCAACCCCGGTGTTGATGCCCACAATCGCGGCATTGCCGACCCGCGGATCCGCCAGCCAGTACGCCAACGAACGGTTGTACTCTTCCACCGTAAAGCCGGGCTGACGCAGCTACCAATTGCCGTTGGTCGCGTCGAACGACGTCCAGGTGTCGGTCGGCATGGTCGAAACGCCGTTGTAGATCGGTTCCCACACCAGGTAATTGACGCCCCCGGGAGTGACAAAGATGAGACGCAGCGACGGAGCCAGATGCGACCCGACCGAACTGCCCGCCTCGCGGTACACGTCATAGCTGACGTTGGTGAGGCTCGACAAGTTGCCGAGGCTGTTGCCACCAGCCGCATAAGTAAAGTCAGCCTTGTCCGAACCGCTGGTTGACGTAAAGTACAGGCTACCGTTACCACTTTGCGGGTGCGTACCGTTAATCACGGCATTGCCCGCAGAGCGCTGATCGGTGAGCGTCCATCCCTGCAAATTGCCAGGCAGAACCGTCACCACGTCCGCCATGGCAGCGGTGGCGGCCAGAAGGAATAGGATTGTGTATTTCAAAGTAGGTCCTTTGAGTGGAGTGTGTTGATGAATATTCATGAATGTTCATCAACCTGCCTACCTTATCACAGGTGTAAGACGAATGAACGACATCGTACTCCGTCTAACAACACTTCGCTTTCGCGTACTTCCCCTGCATCCGCCTGTCGCTGAACTTCCGCCAAGCCTCCGCTGACGCCGGAACACCGTGCGCCCGCAGGTACCGCGAATACGCGTTCTCGTCCCCGATCTCTCGCAGAATCCCCAGCAAAATCGTGAAAAACTGACGAATCATCGTTAGACCTCCTCCGGACGAAGCGCCGTTGCCACGAATGGTGTCTCCGATACGGTCGCATCACGTTCGCCGCGCAGAATTCCAATCCATCCGCGGACCGAATCCAACACCACGATCGTCACCAGAATCAGGAACACCACGCAAATCGCCGCGTCGATCTGCGCGTTAAAGATCATCGTCTGCGTCGCCGCGACTTTTTCCGCCGCTACCTTGCCCGCATCCAGATTCGCCTGCAGCACCCGCGCCTGCGCCAGGAACCCGATGCGAGGCAAGTCCGAAAAGATCTTTTCCAGCGCCGCTGTATATGTCACCGTCATCAGCCACGCGAGCGGCACACACGTGATCCACATGTATTTCATGCGGTGCATCTTGATCAGGATCGTCGTCGCGACACACAGCGCGAGGCTCGCCAACAGTTGATTCGCGATCCCGAACAGCGGCCACAGCGTATTCACGCCGCCCAGCGGATCCTTCACGCCCTGGTACAGGAAGTAACCCCAGGCGCCCACCACCAGCGCCGACGCGCCGATGACGCCGGGCATCCATCCCGTGCGGCCCAGCGGCTTGTAAATGTGCCCCGCCAGGTCCTGCAGCATGAACCGGCCCACGCGTGTCCCGGCGTCGATAATCGTCAGGATAAACAGCGCCTCGAACATGATCGCGAAGTGGTACCAGAAGCCCAGAATCGCCTTGCCTCCGCCTCCGCTCGCAAAGATGTGCGCCATGCCGAGCGCCAGCGACGGCGCGCCGCCCGTGCGATAAAACAACGACTTTTCGCCGACATCCGACGCCAGCGCCGCCATCGTCGACGCCTGCACCGGGAAACCCCAACCGGTAATCGTTTCCACCGCCGCCGCCGGAGTGGTGCCCACGATGCCCGCCGGCGAGTTCACAGCGAAATATACGCCAGGGTCGAGCACGCAGGCCGCGATCATTGCCATGATCGCCACAAAGCTTTCGAGCAGCATCGACCCGTAGCCGACCGCCGTGGCATGCGTTTCCCGGGCAATTAACTTCGGTGTCGTACCCGACGAGATCAGCGCGTGGAACCCGGAAATCGCCCCGCAGGCGATGGTGATAAAGCAGAAGGGAAAGATGTTGCCCGCAAACACAGGACCCGTCCCGTCCACGAACCTCGTCAGCGCGGGCATCTGCAACTCCGGACGCACGACCAGAATCCCCAGCGCCAGCATCGCGACGACGCCCAACTTCACAAACGTCGACAGGTAGTCGCGAGGCGCCAGCAACAGCCACACCGGCAGCGAACTCGCCAGGAACCCGTACGCAATCACCATCAGCGCCAGCGCCGTGCCGCTATATGTGAACACGGGCGCCCATTCGGCGGACTTCGAAATCCATTCGCCGCCAAAGATGCTGGCCATCACCAGCACGAACCCCAGTGCCGAACATTCCAGAACCTTGCCCGGACGCAGATACCGCAGGTACAGTCCCATGAAGACGGCGATCGGCATGGTCGCGGCGATCGTAAACGTGCCCCAGGGCGACTCGGCCAGCGCGTTCACCACCACCAGCGCCACCACGGCCAGCAGGATCACCATGATCAGCAGAACTGTCACCAACGCCACCACGCCGCCGACTTTGCCCACTTCCTCGCGCGCCATCTGCCCCAGAGTCTTGCCGTCGCGGCGCATCGAACAGAACAGGATGACAAAGTCCTGCACACAGCCGCCCAGCACCGCTCCCAGAATGATCCACAGCGTACCCGGCAGGTACCCGAACTGCGCCGCGAGCGTCGGTCCCACCAGGGGACCCGGTCCCGCGATGGCCGCGAAATGATGTCCGAACACGATCCATTTGTTGGTCGGCTCAAAGTCGTGGCCGTCGCGCAGACGCTCGGCCGGGGTCGCCCGGCGCGGGTCCAAAGCCATCACTTTGGCAGCGATAAACGCCGCGTAAAACCGGTAAGCCACCAGGTAGACGCAGACCGACGCGGCGATCAGCCACATGCTGTTTATCTGCTCTCCACGCAGGATCGCGATCCCGCCGAGCGCTATCGCTCCCACAGCGGCAACCAGGGCCCAACCGGCTTTCTGCATCATCGTTAGTGAATTGTATCGTCAAAACATAGCGATACGGCTGGTTGCTTTGCCCTTTCCGACTGGGGTACGCTACCCATTCTGGATACTGTCACGCATCGCAGTTGGGGCCTCCCTGTCGCAGGCGCTATGGCCGTGGCTGGCCTGGCCTGGTACACCGCTGTCACCGCGCCTCCAGCCATCGAACAGGACCTCCTGCTGCGCGCGACCGCCGCCCTGCGCGACGCCGGCATCGAAATCCCTCCCGATGGCATCCGGATCTACGGCCAAACCGTTACGTTATCCGGTCCGCAAGGCTCGCTGATCGTCGGCGAGGATGCCGCCCGCCGTGTCGGAGCGGTGTGGGGCGTAACCGAGGTTACGGTCCTGCCGTGGGGCGGGGATGCCGTTCCAGCCAAGCCCGTGCCGCTACCCGAGCCGCTGCGGATTCCCACCGCCAAGCCGTCGTCCGCCGGAAGCAATAACAACGATGGCAGCAGCAGCGCCCAACTCCAGCGCGAACTCACTGGACACAACATCGCCTTTCGAGGTTCCACCGATGTCCTGCTGCCCGAATCCCGCCAGACCCTCGATCGCCTGGCGCGTGTCATTCGCGCCGCTCCCAAGGCCATCGGAGTGGAAATCGCGGCCCACACGGACGCCGATGGCGACGAAGCCAAGAACCTCGCGCTCAGCAAGCGCCGTGCCGCCGCCGTCCGCCGCTATCTGATCTCCCGAGGCGTCGCACAGAACCGCCTCACCGATGCGGGCTACGGCCAGACCAAGCCTGTCGCTCCCAACGACACCGACAGCAACAAGGCCCGGAACCGCCGAGTTGAATTCCACGTACTTCCCACTGCGGCGGCCCGATAATGACATATCTCATCGTCAAGATCGTCTTTAGTGTCAGCGCGGCGGGAATCCTCGGCTTCGTCATCGGCTGGTGGTGGACCCGGCAAGCGGAACGCCGCCGTTCCATTGAGCTCGAAGGCGTCTGGACCCAGAAAGTGCAGCGCGCCAACCGCGAACTCGACGCCCTCCGCCTCGATCTTCGTACGGAGGCCAATCGCTCCATCGCCGCGTCGGACGCCGAAGAGGAAGCCCGCAACAACCGCGAGGAACTTCGCCGCACCCGCGACAACGCCGGAACCCTCGAATCGGAACTCAGCGCCGTTCGCCAAAAGCTGACCGCCGCCGAACGCGACCTGGAACGTCTCCGGCCGATGGAAAAAGCCGCCGCGGCCTCCCGCGAGGACGCCCAGCAAGCGCGTCAAAACCTGACGAAGCTGGAAGCGCAGTTGGCGACCGCCCAGGAAAAGGTCCGCATCGCCGAACAGCAGATCGAACGCCTTACCACCGGTTCCCGCTCGACCGACGCCAAACAGCAGTCTCTGTTAAAGGAAAAGGACGCCGCCCTCGCGCGTCTGCTCGCGCAGGTGGACGAACTACAAGCCGAAAAGCGCCGCGCCGATACCTTGCAGGCGGAACTCGACAAGCTTCGCGCCATGATCGAACACCTGCCGGGCCTGACGCTGGTGGAACCTCCGCCGCTCATCGCCGCCGACCCTTCGGCTTCGGCCGACGACCTCAAAGCCATCAAAGGCATCGGCCCGGTTCTCGAAAAGAAACTGAACAGCATGGGCATCTCGCAGTACCGGCAGATCGCCCACTGGACCGAAGCGCACGTCAACTACTACCAGGCGATGCTGCCGGAGTTCAAAAATCGCATCGCGCGCGACCGCTGGGTGGAAAGCGCCGCCGAGCGCCACTTTGAAAAATACGGCAAACGCGCCTAATCAAGCTATGCTCCGCATCATTGGCGGCGAATTTCGTAGCCGCCGTCTTCAATCCGTACCCGGCGACTCCACTCGTCCCACGCCGGACCGTCTGCGTGAAAGCCTGTTCAGCGTCCTCGCCCCGGTGATCGAAGGCGCCACATTCATCGACGCCTACGCCGGTACCGGTGCCGTCGGACTCGAAGCCGTCAGCCGGGGCGCCGCCAAAGCGATCCTGATTGAAAAGGACCCCGGGGCTCTCGCCGTCCTGAAGGCGAATGTCGAAGCGTTAAAGGCCGGCTCCCGCGTCCAGATCGTCAAGGCTCGCGCGGCTACCGTCATTGCGGACTACCCGCAGGCGGACATTCTGTTCCTCGACCCGCCCTATCCGCTCGAAAAAGAATACGAACTCTGTCTGAACAACGCGACGCAAGAACTGGTGATCGCGCAGCACGCCACACGCTTCCCCCTGCTGGACGCCTATGGCGCGCTTGCGCGATACCGTACGTTGCGGCAAGGCGACAACACGCTCAGCTTTTTTCGCCGCCCTTCGCCGTAAGCGCCGCGCGCATCTTCTGGCGCGACCGGTGGAGTTCCACCTGCACGTGACCTTCGCTCATCCCCATCCGCTTGCCGATTTCCGCCGTCGTGTAGCCTTCGAAGTAATACAGCGAGTTCACCGCCAACTGCCGCGGATTCAAACACGCCAATGCCTTGCGAACCAGCAACTTGGCCTCCGGATTCGTCTCTTTCGCGCGAGGCGTGTCGTGGTACAGATTGTCCAGTCCGCCGGCCGCGAACCGCTGGTTGCGGCGAATGTTGTCGAGCGAAAAGTGCGCCGCCACCTGGTTGGCGTACGGAGCCACTTCGTGCGGCTTGTCGAGCTT
>JAFDVT010000575.1 GCA_018268875.1 Acidobacteriota bacterium | reverse complement strand
GGGCGCAACGATGCGGCCGGATCGCAACAACTTCGCGCCTCGCGTGGCTTTCTCCTGGCGCCCTGTCGCCGCGTCGTCGCTGGTGGTGCGGGGCGGCTACGGCGTCTATTACGACACGTCGATTTATCAGCCCATCGCGATGCAGATGGCCCAGCAGGCGCCTTTGTCCAACAGCCTGCGCGTCGCCAACACGCCGCAAACCCCGTTGACGCTGGCCAATCCATTCCCGCGCGTGAATGTCTCCACCGGCAACGCCACGACGTTCGCCGTCGACCCGAACTTCCGCACGGGTTACCTGCACACCTGGCAGATGTCCCTGCAGCGCGACCTTCCGGCCGGCCTGCAGCTTACCGCCACCTATCTCGGCTCCAAAGGGACGCGAGGCCAGCAGCAGATCCTGCCCAATACTTTTCCGCAATCTTCGGTTGAGCCATCCGGCTACACGTACCTGATGTCGAACGGCAACGCCACGCGCCATTCGGGACAGTTCCAGCTTCGCCGCCGCATGCGTAGCGGCTTCACGGCGAACCTCAGCTATACATGGGCCAAGGCCATCGACAACGCATCAAACGGCGGTACGCGAGCACTGGTCGCGCAGAACTGGCTGGACCTCCGCGCCGAACGTGCCCGCTCCACGTTCGATCAGCGCCATCTATTGACTGGCATGCTGCAATACACGCCGGGCATGGGCATCAAAGGCGGCGCGCTCGCCACCGGTTGGAAAGCGCTCGTGCTTCGCGATTGGACGCTTGGCTCGCAGTACACGCTCGGTAGCGGCCTGCCGTTGACGCCGGTGTACTTCGCGCCTGTTGCCGGCACCGGCGTCACCGGTAGCGTACGTCCTGACTACACCGGCGCGTCGCAGTTTATCGATGGACGCCTCAACCCCGCCGCCTACGCAATCCCGGCCGCTGGCACTTGGGGCAACGCCGGCCGCAATACGATTACCGGTCCCAAACAGCTCACTGTCAGCGCGTCGCTGGGGCGTACTTTCCGCTCCGCCGAGCGCGTCAACTTCGACTTTCGGATCGACGCCGCCAACGTCCTGAACAATGTCACGTATCCGGCGTGGAATACGGTGATCGGCAGCGCGCAGTTCGGCCTCCCGCTCGTGGCCAACCCGATGCGCACCATTCAGACCGCCTTTCGGGTGAGGTTTTAAACTCCTATGCTGACGCTTGCCCTCGCCCTCCTTGTTGCCCAGACCGGCGAGAATCGCAAAGCCAACGATCCCGCCTCCACCTTCCAGGCCACCACGCAGTTGGTGGTCGAAACGGTTACCGTGAAGGACAAATCCGGCAAACCTGTCGCGGGACTGAAAGCCTCCGACTTCACCGTCACCGAAGACGGCGCACCCCAGCAAATTCGCTTCTTCGAGTATCAGAAACTGGACGAGGGTCCGAACGCCGCGGTCGCCGTACCGATGCCGGAATCGCAGCGCATACCTCCGTTCGCCCGTCTCACGCGGAGTCAGATTTCGCCCGAAACGCCCGGCGACGTCCGTTATCGCGACCGCCGCCTTCTCGCACTGTACTTCGACCTGACGGCCATGCCGCCACCCGACCAGATCCGCGCCTTCAACGCCGCCAAAAAGTTCGTACGCACGCAGATGACTTCGGCCGATCTGCTCGCCATCATGGCGTTCACCAGCGGCTCGGTGCAGGTTCTGCAGGACTTCACGGCGGACCGCGCGCAACTGCTTGGGGTCCTCGAAACACTGATCGTCGGCGAAGACGAGAACGCCCCCGGCGGCGATTCCGCCTCCGCGTCGGACACCGGCGCGGCGTTCGGCCAGAACGATTCCGAGTTCAACATTTTCTTCACGGATCGCCAGCTATCGGCGCTGCAAACCGCCGCCAACATGCTCGGCCGGCTGAGCGAAAAGAAGTCGCTCATCTACTTCGCCAGTGGACTCCGGCTCAACGGTTCGAACAACCAGGCGCAGTTGAACGCCACTATCAACACGGCGATCCGCGCAGGCGTTTCGTTCTGGCCGATCGACGCGCGAGGTTTGATTGCGCAGGCTCCGCTGGGCGACGCGACGCGAGGTTCACCCGGCGGCGCGGCCATGTACACCGGGGCCGCCGCCAACGCGGTCACGAGCAATTTGCAGCGTTCGCAGGACACGCTGTGGACCCTTGCCGCGGACACCGGCGGCAAAGCGATGTTTGACTACAACGACCTCGGCCGCGGCATTGTGCAGGCTCAGCGGGCCGTCAGCAGCTACTACGTGATTGGGTATTACACGACGAATACGAATCCGGACGGCAAGTTCCGCAAGGTGAAGATCACGCTGGCGAACAACCCTGACTACGCGCTTGACTACCGGCAGGGTTATTACGCCAACAAGGTGTTCGCCAAGTTCACGACCGCGGATAAGGACCGGCAGCTTGAGGACGCGCTGATGCTGGGCGACCCGGTGACAGAACTCACGATCGCCATGGAGGTCGCCTATTTCCAGTTGAATAGCGCTGAGTATTTTGTGCCTGTGACGGTCAAGATCCCGGGGAGTGAACTGGCGCTCGCGCGCCGCCGTGGAGCGGATCACACGATCATCGACTTTATTGGCGAAATCAAGGACGACTACAACGTCACGATTTCGAACGTACGCGACAAGGTGGACATCAAGCTGTCGGACGCCACGGTGGCCGAACTTGCCAG
>JAFDVT010000574.1 GCA_018268875.1 Acidobacteriota bacterium | reverse complement strand
GCTCGCCTCTTCCTGCACGACGTCGACGATGTCGTCCACCGTCACGATGCCTTTTATGTGATTGCCCGCATCTACAACCGGAACCGCCAGCAGATGGTGTTGCGAAAACAGCTTGGCCACCGCCTCCTGATCCATGTCTTCCGTTGCGACCACCGGGTTGGTACGCATCACATCGCGAACGGTCCTGTGACGATCGGCGGCAAACAGGCTGCGAAAGCTCACGACGCCGGCCAGACGCTGCGAATCGTCCAGCGCATACGCATAGTAGATGGTTTCGAGTTGTGGGGCCTGCCGGCGAAGATACGCGATCGCTTCGTCCACCGTCATATCAGGCCGCAGGCGCGCGAACCGTGGACTCATCAGGCCGCCCGCCTCGTCTTCCTGATAGGCCATCAGCGCACCGACCTCGCGCTGCGCCACCGCGTCGAGTTCGGCCAGCAACCGCCCACGCTCGTCCGCCGGAGCCATCTGAATCAAGTCGGCCGCGTCGTCGGGAGCAAGCAGGCGAAGCCAGATGCGGCGTTCGTCTTCGGGCAGTGCCAGAACGATCTCCAGTTGATCGCGGCTCGGCAGGTCCAGAAAAAAGTTATCCACCTGCCCCCGGGGAAGCGCGGCGAACATCGCCATGCGTTCGGTCGAAGACAGGTGGGACCAGGTTTCGAGAAGTTCGTCCATCGGGTGCTACTTCGGTGTAGCACGCGCGATGCCAGTTGCCGCCGGTTAACTCATCAGTGTCGAACCCACAACGCGCCCCGCCACAATCGCCGTCGCTTGGCCGCCCACGTACTCCTGCCCGTGGAACGGCGAGTTCCGGCTCTTGGACTTCGACTTGTTCACGTCGTACGTAAACTTCTGCGTCGTTGAAAAGATCGTGACGTCGGCCTGCGCACCCACACGCAAACTGCCGCGGTCGAGGCGCAGCACGCCCGCCGGACCCGTCGTGTACAACGCGATCATCTTCATCAGCGAGATGCGGCCCGGATGTACGAGGTGATGCAAGCTGAGCGGAATCGCCGTTTCCAGACCCAGAATGCCGAACGGGCAGCGTTCGAACTCCTGCATCTTGTCGGCGCCCGAATGCGGCGCGTGATCCGTTGCCAGCGCATCCACCGTACCCGCCACGATGCCGTCAATACAGCCCTGCACGTGGGGTCCGCTACGCAGCGGCGGTTTCATTTTGTAGTTCGAATCGTAAGGCAGTACGTCGGAATCGGCCAGCGCGAAGTGATGCGGCGTTACTTCGCATGTCACCGGAAGTCCCTTCGCTTTGGCGAACGCAACCATCGCGACCGAGTTCTTGGTCGACAGATGCGCGACGTGATACCGCGCGCCCGTGACCTCGGTGAGCAGGATGTCGCGTGCCACCATCACGTCTTCGGAACACGCGGGAATGCCGCGCAAGCCAAGGCGAACGCTTTCCATGCCTTCGTGCATGTCGCCGCCGTGGCTCAAGTGCAGGTCCTCGCAATGCTGGATCACGGGGATGTGAAAGGCCTTGGCGTACTCCATCGCGCGGCGCATCACGCGAGCGTTCATGACCGGCTTGCCGTCGTCCGAAATCGCCACGATGCCCGCCTGCTTCATCGAACCGATGCTCGCCAACTCCTCGCCCAGGCTGCCTTTGGTGATGGCGCCAATCGGATACACGGTGACGCTGTTCAGCCGCCGAGCCTTTTCGAGGATGTAGTTGGTCACCATCGCCGAATCGTTCACCGGGTTCGTATTGGGCATGCAGCAAACCGTGGTGAATCCGCCCGCGGCCGCCGCGTTGACGCCGGTCTCGATGGTTTCCGAATGTTCGCCGCCGGGTTCGCGCAGATGCACGTGCATGTCGATGAACCCTGGCGCGACAATCAACCCGGTGGCGTCGATGACTTCCGCGCCAGTTGCATCGATGTTCGCGCCGACCTGCTTGATGACTTCGTTTTCGATCGCCACATCGGCCACAGCGTCAAACCCCGACGCCGGGTCCATCACGCGGCCATTCTTGATCACAAGGCGGCTGCTCATCCCTGCAAAATCCTCTCGAGCACGGCCATGCGTACGGCGATGCCATTCTCAACCTGATTCAAAATCATCGATGCCTTGCTGTCGGCGACCTCGGACGAAATCTCGCGGCCGCGATTGATCGGGCCCGGATGCATCACCAGCACGTCGGGATCGGCCAGATGCAGATGCTCCGCGCGCAATCCATAAAACTTGAAATACTCACCGGCGGGGAACGCGGCTTCCGTGATGCGTTCCAACTGCACGCGCAACATCATGACGACGTCGGCTCGCTGAATCGCCTCGCGCATGTCGGTGGTCAGGATCACGCCCGGCGCAAGCTTGGCTAACTCCGGAGGCAACAACGGCGCGGGTCCGCACAACACCACGTGCGCGTCGAACTTCGACAGCAGATGGATGTTCGACCTCGCCACGCGGCTATGCGCGATATCGCCGATAATCGCCACGCGCAAGCCGGAAAGGCTCTTGCGGCGATCGAGGATCGTGCGTGCGTCGAGCAATGCCTGCGTCGGATGTTCGTGCAAGCCATCGCCCGCGTTGACGATCGGGATGTTCAGATGGCGCTGCAAAAAGTGCGGCGCACCGGACGCGGCATGCCGCATCACAATCGCGTTAGGCCGCATCGC
>JAFDVT010000573.1 GCA_018268875.1 Acidobacteriota bacterium | reverse complement strand
CGTAAACGAACTGCCTGACCTCGCGGGCAAGATTCAAGTCGGCTTATTCAACATCATGCAGGAAGGCGACGTGCAGATCAAAGGCTACCCGATCCGTCTGCCGCTCGATGTCTTGCTGGTGTTCACCGCGAACCCCGAAGACTACACTGCCCGCGGCAAGATCGTCACGCCGTTGAAGGACCGCATCGGCAGCGAGATTCGCACACACTATCCGTTGACCGTCGATCAGGGCATCGAAATCACCGCGCAGGAAGCCTGGATCGAGCGGCGAGGTTCCAACGCGCCGCAGGTTCGCATGCCCAAGTTTATTCGCGAAATCGTCGAAAACATCGCCTTCCTGGCTCGTGAAGACAAGAAGGTGGACAAGCGCAGCGGCGTCAGCCAACGCTTGCCGATCTCGGTTCTTGAGAACGTAGTGTCGAACGCCGAACGCCGCGCGCTCCGCAATGGCGAGGACGTCGCCGTGCCGCGCGTGTTGGACCTGTATGCGGCCTTGCCCGCCATCACCGGCAAGCTCGAACTTGAATACGAAGGCGAGTTGAAAGGTGGCGACGCCGTGGCGCGCGACCTCGTTCGCAGCGCTGTGGGCCGCGTGTTTACCAGCTACTACGACGGCGTCAATCTCAACGCGATCGTGCAGTATTTCGACCTCGGCGGCGCCCTGCGTGTGGACGCTTCGTCGACGGCCGCGGATGTCGCACAGCAGTTGGGACAGATCCAAGGACTGCTCGAAAAGACGCGCGCTTTGGGCCTTTCGAGCAACGAACCCGACGCCATGCGTGCCGCGGCCGGCGAGTTCATTCTCGAGGGTCTGTACGCCCATCGCCGCGTCAGCCGCAATGAAGAACTGGGCTTTGTCGCCGACGAACGCAAGCATCGCAACGACTACGCCTCCGACGACGAGGACCAGCAGCAGCAAACGCAACAGACCTCCGCCAAGCGCCGCCGCCAGTTCAATTGAGAAGAACAAGAACATGAAGAAGTGGGTGAACTACGGCAAGTACACCGCGGACGACCTCAGCATCGACGCTGAGGATCTGCTCAAAGCGCTATCCGACTTCTTCCTGCAAAGCGGGTTCAACGACCCGTATCTGCAGCATCCCGACTACAACCAAAACACGCTCGACGATTTGAAGGATGCCATCCTGCAGGCCCTTCGCGACAACGCGATGGACTTCGATCCGGAACGAGCCAAACAGGTCAACGACGCGCTCGATCGCATGAGCGCCAGCGAACTCGACCAGTTCCTCGAACGCCTTGTGCAGAAGCTGATGCAGTCCGGCTACGTGACGCAGGAAGGCAACGGTTCCGGCGGCAATGGCGACCTTCCGGTGCGAATCGACATCACCGACAAGAGCATCGACTTTCTCGGCTTCAAGACGCTGAAGGATTTGCTGGGATCGTTGGGTAGGTCCAGCTTTGGCGCGCACGACACGCGCGATCTCTCCACCGGCGTCGAGGCTTCGGCCGCGCCAAAGCCCTATGAATTCGGCGACACGTTGAATCTGGACGTCAGTTCCACGCTGTTCAGCGCGATGCAGCGCGAAGGCGTAACGCTGCCGCTGAACCTCGAATACAGCGACCTGCATGTCCACCAGAGCGAGTATCAAAGTTCCTGCGCCACGGTCGTGATGTTGGATTGTTCGCACAGCATGATCCTGTACGGCGAGGATCGCTTCACGCCTGCTAAGAAAGTAGCACTGGCGCTGGCGCATCTGATCCGCACGCAGTATCCCGGCGACAGTCTGCGAGTGGTGTTGTTTCACGATTCCGCGGAAGAACTCCACATCGGCGAACTGGCCCGTGTACAGGTCGGTCCGTACTATACGAACACTCGCGACGGCCTGATCCTGGCGCAAAAGATCCTGCAGCAGGAACGCAAGGACATGAAGCAGATCGTCATGATCACGGACGGCAAGCCTTCTGTCATCACGCTCGAAAACGGCGAGGTCTACCGCAACGCCTTCGGACTCGACCCGCTGGTGATTTCAAAGACGCTCGAAGAAGTGAATCGCTGCAAACGCCAGGGCATCATGATCAACACGTTCATGCTGGCCGACGACTATGGTCTCATCAGCTTCGTCCAGAAGGTGACCGAGATCTGCCGCGGCAAAGCGTACTTCACGACGCCTTACAACATTGGAAGGTACCTGCTCATGGATTACATGAATCGCAAGAGCAGGACCATCCACTAACGCTGTTTACTGTAGTCCCAGTTCCTGCTTGACGAACGTCTTGCGGCCTTCGATCAGAGGCTTGATCGCGGGACCTCCGCCCATGCCGCCTTGGCCAGGACCGCCGCCGCCCACGCCGGGAACTCCAGGAACCGTCTCCGTCGTACCCGTCGTCAGCGCCGTGTCGAACGCCTCAAGCGTGGTGAGCTTGTAGGTCGCGCCCGCGACCCACGGCCGCACGATGGACTGCATGTACGTCATGCGGGCCAGGATGTTGTCGGTGTTGAATACTTCAAGCGCCAGCCGTTTGTAGATCTCGCGGTACCGCGCCTTGATCGACGGTACGGCCCACAGCTTCTGAGCCAATGGCCGCGCCGCCGAGCGTCCGGCGACTGG
>JAFDVT010000572.1 GCA_018268875.1 Acidobacteriota bacterium | reverse complement strand
CGCCCTGCGCTTCCGCAACGTCAAGATTCACCCACTGCCGCCCGAAGAGTTCGCAGTGGAAGCCTGGCTCAACAAGGACTTTTCCTAAGTGTTCACTGGCATTATTGAAGAAGTCGGCAGGATCCTGTCGTTCGAACGCGGCGACGCAGGCAACGCCCGCGTGGTTGTGGAATGCGCCAAAGCTCTGTCCGGCACCGCGACCGGCGATTCGATTGCCGTCAACGGCGTCTGCCTCACGGCCCTGAACCTGGCGCCCGAATCCTTCTCGGCCGACCTCGCGCCCGAAACCTTGGAACGTACCAACCTCGGCGACTTGCGGCCGGGCAGCCTGGTCAACCTTGAACGCCCGCTGCAGTTGTCGTCGCGCCTCAGCGGCCACATCGTGCAGGGACATGTCGACGGAGCGGGCAAGGTGCTCTCGCTTGAACAACTCGGCGAGGACAACTGGTGGCTCAAGGTGGAAGTGCCCGCGGAACTCGATCCGTACATCGTCTTCAAAGGGTCCATCGCGCTTGACGGCATCAGCCTCACCTGCGCCTCGATCGAGGATCGCGTACTCGGCGTCACCATCATTCCTCACACGATTCAGCACACGGCGTTGCGGGCCTGCCAGGCCGGATGCCGCATCAATATCGAGACGGACATTTTAGCCAAGCACATGGAAAAGCTGATGCGGCGGCCGTCCTGATATCCTGAAATCGCCGATGGCTCTCGCGGACAGATCCTATCGCAGTGGTTCCTTCTCGTCTGGCGGCGGCATGCCTCCCGGTGTCAAAGGACTGCTGATCGCCAACATCGCCATCTTCGCGATGCTGTTTCTGGCGAGGGTTTTCCGGATCGAAGCGATCCCGGAACTGGCCCACAACTTCGCGCTCGTCCCCGCCAGCGTCGTCAATACATTCGCCCTCTGGCAACTCATCACGTACGCGTTTCTGCATTCGGACGTGATGCACATTCTGTTCAACGCGCTGTACATCTGGTTCATCGGATCGGCGCTTGAAAACACCTGGGGAACGCGCCGGTTCCTGCAGTTTTACTTTATCTGCGCCTTCGGTGGCGCGGTGTTCGGCGTCCTCGCCGCGTACCTCACCGGCGACAGCCGCGTCCCCATCATCGGCGCGTCCGGAGCCTGCTTCGGACTGCTGGTGGCCTTCGGTGTCCTGTTCGCTGAACAGACCGTGATCTTCTTCATCTTCCCGTTGAAGGCCAAGTACATGGTGCTGATCCTTTGTGGACTCCAATTCCTGCAAGCCTTCTCGCCTTCGCAGACGGCGTTCAGCGTCCACATCGGTGGAATTCTGACCGGATTAGGCTATCTGCTGTATTACAAGCGCCTTCCCCGTCTACGCCTCATCGACCAGTGGAAACAGCGTTACCGCCAGTACAAAATCGAGCGCGCGCGCAAGAAATTCCAGGTTTATTTGCGAAAGCATAATTCCGGCTCCGATCGCGACCGATTCATCAATTGAACGGTGGTTGCGAATTTCGCGGATGAGCCAGATTAACTATTACGACCTGTTACAGATCCACCCACGGGCCGAGCCCGAAACGATTCTGCGCGTGTACAAACTATTCGCGTCCAGGTACCACCCGGACAACGCGCGCACCGGCGACGCCGAACGCTTTCGCCTGATTCGCGAGGCCTACGACGTGCTGAGCGACCCCGAAAAGCGCGCGGAATACGACCGCCGGTTCGACCATAAGAACGTCGAGCCGTTGGACGTGTTCATGTCGCGCGATTTCACGGATGGCTTGAACGCCGAATACATGGTCCGCATCGGCATCCTGTGTTTGCTGTACGCCAAGCGCCGGTCGAACCCGGATTACGCCGCGCTGTCGTTTCTGGATCTCGAAAACCTGATGGCCTTCCCGCGCGAGCGCCTGTCGTTTGCGACGTGGTACCTGCGGTCGAAAAAGTACATCCTGCAGGACGACCGTTCGAGCTTCATCATCACGATGGACGGCGTGGACTACCTGGAAAATCAGATTCGGGACAACGAAGCGCTGTACGAGATTTTCCGCGCGTCGGAAAACGGAGTCATGATCTCGTCGAAAGCGTTGCTGGGCAAGCAGCAGGCCTACGCCTGAGGCCGAATACGGGAAGGCCTCGCGCCGCATCAGGGCACGGTGAGACACGCTGCCGCGTTACGTGCCAGCACCAACTCCGGATTGTGATTCCGGGAAAGTACGTACAGATCAGACCCTACTGCGGAGAGCACTTCCCTGTGCTTCCTTACGACAGCAAGCTAATCAAATAATCCGATTTGGCCGGGCAGCGCCGCCTTCTTTTTGGCCGCCGCTCCCTTGCCACCGCGCGTCAGCGGACTCCCGATCACACCCAGCACCTGCGTCTCCACCAGCGCCTGCCGGGGGACGTAAATTCGCTGATTCAGGAACGCCGGATCCGGCGGAATCACCTGAAATCCACCGGGTTCCAGCAGCAATAGATTATTCGGCGCCACGCCGTCCATCGCGTCCTCATCCCGGAATTTCAGCCGTACCCACAGGCCTTCCATCTTCGGACGGACCGTGAAAAAACGATTCGGCTTCCAGGTCTCGTTGGTCGGCAGATCTTTCACAAAACAAACGGCTTTTGTCTCGGCTGTGGACACCTGCGTGAGGCTTCCCCCGAGCGACAGGACGTCCAGAAACCCATCGGCGAACAGGGTTCCCGGATTCACAAACCCGGTGAGCGGTTCTTTCTCAAACCGCACGACTAAAACTCGCTTGTTGGTGGAAGACGCCATCGCTAAAGCTTTTGGCAGGAGTTTTGTTCTAAACAAAACTGTAAGTTATTGTATCATTAGATTTAATGTCAAAAGCGGAGCCCGGCGCCGGAATCTCGGATCGGACGGGAACCCGCGTCTCCGCCGCCAGCGGTTCGTTCCTGACTTTCTGCCGTGTGGAGAAGGGTTTAGCGGCCAATTCGATCGACGCATACCGGCGGGATCTGGCGGCGTTTTCCGCTTGGACGGCCGAGGTGTCCATCCCCGGTTTTCCCGAGATCGACGACCTGCGCGCTTACCTCGATTTTCTCTATGGCAAGGGACTGCAGGGCCGAAGCGTAGCCCGCCATTTGACCACGCTCCGCAATTTCTACAAATTCCTGCTGGAACAGGGGTTGGTTAGCGTCGATCCGAGCGAATTTCTGACCTCGCCGAAGCAGTGGTCGACGATTCCCAAGTTCCTGAATGCGGAGGAGATCGCAAAGTTGTTGGACGCGCCCGCGGCGGACACCCCGCTCGGCTTGCGCGACCGTGCGATGCTCGAGTTGTTGTATGCCTCCGGCCTTCGGGTTTCGGAGCTTTGCGCGGTTCACGTGTCGGACGTGGAACGCAATGCCGGTGTCGTTCGAGTCACCGGAAAAGGCAATAAGCAGCGGCTGGTTCCGATGGGGGCGAGCGCCATTCGAGCCATCGAGGACTACGTGGAAAGCGGGCGTCCTGCGATCCTCAAGCGGCGCGCCAGCAAGTTCTTGTTCGTTACCGCGCGCGGCGGTCGCCTGACCCGCCAAGCGTTTTGGAAGTTATTGGCTCAGCATGGGTTACGAGCCGGCATCACGCGGCAATTGACGCCTCACGTGCTGCGGCACAGCTTTGCGACGCACCTTCTCGAAGGCGGCGCGGACCTGCGCAGCGTCCAAACCATGCTGGGCCACGCGGACATTTCGACGACGCAGGTGTACACGCACGTCGTGCGTGGACGCCTTCGCCGCACGATCGACGAGCATCACCCGCGCGCATAAAAAGTAGGAAACGACAGCAGCCGAAGTAAAGGAAACGGTCAAATAGCAAGCGATGAGCGACTACAAATTCATGCTGGAAAGCCACTTGTCCGCCGAGCAGAACCGCGCGGTGGCGGCCATTCAAACCGCGGCCGCCGAAGCCGGAGTTCCGCTATTTCTCACAGGCGGCGCTCTGCGCGACATGCTGGGCGGCTTTCCCATTCGCGAACTCGATTTTACCGTCGAAGGCAACGCCATCAAGCTCGCCAAAGCAATTGAGAAAAAAGGGGTTGCCAAAATCGTCTCCACCGATGAGGCGAACAAATCCGCCGAACTCGCCTTTGCCGGCGGCGTCAACGTCAACATTGCCATGGCGCGTTCGGAAAAGTACACCAAACCGGGCGCCAAGCCCAAAATCACCCCCGCCACCATCCACGAGGATCTGAAAGCGCGCGATTTCACGATGAATTCCATCGCGCTGTCGCTCAACAAGGCGTCGCTCGGCCTCCTGTTCGATCCCACCATCGGCGCTTCCGACCTGGAACGCCGGGAACTCCGCACGGTGACGAATCATACGCTTTCCGACGACCCGGCACGCATCCTCCGCATGATCCGGCTGAAGGTTCGCATGGGCCTGACCTTGGACGAGCGGACACAGACGCAGTATCAAGCGGTTCGCGAGGCCAAGCTCGAAACCAAAATTCCGGCCGAGGCCTTGCGCGTGGAATTGATGCGCATCGCCAGCGAACAGAACCCCGGCGCGGTGATCGAGGATCTGCACAAAGAAGGGCTGCTGAAGCTGTATTCGGCCGCCCTGACAGGACCCAAACTGAATCAGGCAGGGTTCGCCAAGCTGTTGAAAGCAAGGCAGAACATGCCGTTCGGCGTGGAATTCCCGGTGAACTGGGCGCCGCTGTTCCTGTTCTTCCTGACCGAAAAGCTGTCGCCCAAAGAAGTGTCGGCACTGGTAAAGGCGACCGGCCTGAGCCAGAAGGACGTCAACGCCTGGAAGAAGCTGGAAGCCAACGGCAAGAAGCTCGAAAAGTCGTTGAAGGGACCGAAGGTGAACCGGCCGTCGCTGGTGTACCGGGCACTGATCGATCAGCCGGGCGAAGAAATCCTGTTCGTCCTGGCCCGCAGCAGCGAACGCATCGTGCAGGACCGCATCAAGAACTACCTGTCGAAGTACCTGAACGTCGCCCAGGAAGTGACGGATGAGGAAGTGACGGGGGCGGAGCCGGGTACGCCGAAGTTCAAGAAACTGAAGGATATTTTGCTCAACAAGCGGTTGGACGCCCGTCCGAAAAAGGTGGTGGTGGAAGAGGCATTGCCTCCCTCGCCGCCCCCGATCGTGGGAAGGTCTGCCCGCAGCGCCGCGCGGCAGTAAAGAAGCCTCCTACTCCAACAGGCCCCTTCGGGGATAATATGTTTCTGGGCATCTCGATTGGGCCCGTTCACGTCTCGCGACAGAAACAGTTGGCGTAGCTATGGTCGATTCGCTTTCTCCAGAAAAACGTTCCGAGATCATGTCTCGGGTGCGCTCGAAAAGCATGCGGCCGGAGATTGCGGTTCGCCAACTCGTCTTCTCGATGGGGTATCGTTACCGGTTGCATGCGAAGGATTTGCCGGGCTGTCCCGATTTGGTGTTTCGGCCGCGCAAGAAGGTGATTTTCGTTCATGGCTGTTTCTGGCATCGTCACGCCAATTGCGCCCTGGCGCGTCTCCCAAAGTCGCGCGTCGACTTTTGGCAACCGAAACTCGAAGGCAATCGGCTTCGGGACGAAAAGAATAAAAGAGCGCTGAAACAGCAAGGGTGGAACGTCCTAACCTTGTGGGAGTGCCAATTGAAAGATTCCGCAAAGCTGGAGCGGCGAATACGGAGGTTTCTTGATGCGTAGCGTCGAATTATTCGCGGGTGCCGGCGGGCTTGCCATCGGCATGGCGAACGCCGGATTTCACCACGCCGCCGTACTCGAATGGAATCACGACGCCTGCGAAACCTTCCGTGAGAATAAGCGGCATCACGCGCATCATGTGGACGAATGGCCGCTGCACGAAGTGGATGTTCGCGGGTTCGACTATTCACCATATCGGGATGTGATGGTTGTGTCGGGCGGTCCGCCGTGTCAGCCTTTTTCGGTGGGAGGCAAGCACCGGGGATACCAGGACGAGCGCGATATGTTTCCTCAAGCGGTTCGCGCCGTGCGCGAACTAGGCCCAAAGGCTTTCATCTTTGAGAATGTCAAAGGGCTGAAGCGTGAAACATTCGCAACGTATTTCGAATACATCCGCCTACAACTGACCTACCCCAGCCTGGCGCGCCGAACCGATGAGTCGTGGCGTGAACACCAAGCGCGTCTTGAAAAGCATCATACGTCACGAGGAGACCGATCCGAGTACAACGTTGTGGCGGAAGTGCTGAACGCTGCCGATTATGGTGTGCCGCAAAAACGCGAACGTGTCTTTATCGTCGGATTT
>JAFDVT010000571.1 GCA_018268875.1 Acidobacteriota bacterium | reverse complement strand
GTGTTGTCGAACCCGGTGAGCGAGATATCCAAGTCCTGCACGCGGCGTAGCGCCAGAGCTTCCGATACGTTGGCGGGCGCGGGCGGCAATTCCATCGTGCGAACTTCACGGAACGTCCCGATTTCGAGCGTCCAGGTGATGGTTCCGGCGGTGGCGCCGGTCTGGAACACGGCATCCTGCGCGGCATTCGCCGTTGCGCCGAAGTACGCTTTGGCTTGCCCTCGCCGAACCTGTACCGGAAGGTTCCGGCCACTCGAGGCGAGGAAGCGGATCGCCGGGTCGTCCGCTGCGCCGGCGCTGGGCAAGGGCTGAAATTCCATCTTCAGCGTGCCGTTGACGTCGATTTCCGGCACGGTCGCGAACTGCACCGAAAGCTTGGGCGATTGGCCGCTGGCGGATACGCCGTCGATCTCAATCGAAGGCTGCGGCAACTGCGGATCCGTACCAACGGCGGTGAGCGGGAACACGCGTCCGTCGATGGTGAGCGATCCAGAATAACGGCGGCCCGCGCCTGAAGGCAGGATGCGGACCTCGATGGACGCCGCCTGTCCAGCGGCAATTGAAAACGTCGAGAACGTGCCTGGGGCGAGCGTCATCGCTTCGCCGGCGAGGCGTAGGCTCCGCACCGTCAGGGCCAGCGATTCGCGATTCTCCAGCAGGAAGGTCTTGCTGATGGCTTGCCCGGCGTATGCGTTGCCGAGGTCGATGGGCGTTCCCGCGCTGATGGGTGTGCCGCCACGAGTGGTGGTGACGGTTGGCCCGAGTGCGACGTTGGCGGTAAGCAGTACGGACCAGGCATCGATCGTGAAGTTTGCGCTGTAGCCGCCGTAGCGCGCGGCGCGGAACGTCACGATGAGTTCGAACGAGTGGCCGGCGGCGAGCGGCGTGGCCGATGGCTCGACCATCGTGAATCCATCTCCCGAAAGACGCACGCGCTGGACTGTGATGGGAAGGCTTGTCGTGTTGTAGATGCGGAAGCGAACCTTGAGTTCGTCGCTGGGTCCCGGGTTGCCGATGTTGAACACCGCTCCGGTGACGGTGGTTTCGGCGTTGGTCGAGGCGTCCACCACGGCGACTCGAAGTTGGGCCGAAGCGGCGGCGGCGCAGAGCAGCGCGATCATCACGAGCGATTTCATTCGGCGCTCTCCGGCAGAGGCAGAAGCCTGGCGTCTACGGTCTGCGGGACGACAGGGTCGCCGGTGATGCGCAGTGCGAAGTGACGGTTGTCCGCAGTCGTGACGTGGACCAGCTGCTTGGCCATTGGCGCCACGGAGAGGATCGCCGAACCGCAGTCCACCTCGATTGCCGAACCGTCGGCGCGGCGAAGGTTCAGGGTGTTTCCACTGGTCCAGAGGGTCGTGGCGTGGGGCAGGAACACGACCTGCGTGGCATCGCCGCCGAAGCTTTGGCGGATCAGCGATTCGCCGCTGTCGAGCCAATGACGCCGCATGGTGACTTGTCCCTCTTCGACAATCGCAAGATCCACATAGTCGCCGGCGCCGGAGATACCCGCGATGCGCTGCCCGGGGGCGAGATTGGGGACCGGGTAACGGTCGGCGCGCTGGGCATCGAGACGCCAGAGTTCCGACGCCGTCAGGACGTAAGCCGTGTCCTCAATCGACGACAGGCCGATGCCGCGCACCTCGCCTTCGGTTCGAACGATGCGCATCACCTCGCCGCTGGGGCCGAGGAATTCCGCGCTTCCTTCGAGCGTTCGGACGCCAACTGCGCCGTTGAACGCGTGATACTGCACCGAGGCCGCCGTACGTTCGCCCAGATAGAAGGCTCCGGCGACGCCACGGAGGCTGCGGACGTCCCCGTTGGCGAGGCGGAGGTAGCCGAGGCGGGGCGATTCGAGAGCGGTGTTGGCGGCCAGCAGCCAGACGGCCGAGGCGACGCTGACGATGGGCTTCAGAAGGCTCAATTGCCACCTCCGACGATGATGGACGGACGGCCGATGGTGAGTACTGGGCCGCCTCCGGAGGACGAGGAGGACGACGATCCGCCTCCCTGCCTCGCGCCCAGGACCAGTCCGCCACTGGCGGCGGCCCCGGCGAGGGCGGTGAGCCAAATCCACTTGCGGCTGCGGCGGATTTTGTACTTGGACATTGGGTCCTGCCTGGCGATCAGCGCGGCCGCGGCCGGGGAGGACGGTTCGAGCAGTTGTTGCTGGACGATCGCTCCGGCGCGGGTCTCGCCTTTGGCTGCGGTGATGCGGATCGCGAACGGACCGGGGATGCGGTTCCACTTCATACCCCAGACGGTGGCTCGGCCCGACGGCGACGTAGAGGTGACTTCGGTTTGTGTGCCGTTCGAAAACGTACCGGTGGGCCCTTGTTCGGGCAGGCGGAAGCTAATTGCCGCGTTGGGAACGGGCTTGCCGGCTTCGTCGGTGACCTCGACGGTGACGCCGCGGACCGCCCGGCTGCCGGCGGTGTAGGCGGCGTTGTCGCCTTCCACGACGCGGATCTGGAGAATCAGGGGCGTCGCGGAGGAGATGGCGGCTGCCGGGGCCGCCGGGGCATCAGACGCCGCCAGTAGGGAAAACGAGCAGAAATATGCCGCTGAGAATAAGCGTCTCACGCCAAGTTAGTGGCGGGAGAACTCCGTTCATCTCAATCTACTTTGTGGGTAGTTACCCGGCATTCCCCACGGTGGGGGTTTCCATGGTGATTTCCCCGTCGAGGACCTGTTCCTGTTGGGGTATTACCTGCAGCAGCACGGTAGTAACGTTGTCGGGTCCACCGTTGGCTTTGGCCGCCTGAATCAGCTCGTTGCAGCGCTGTTCGAGCGACTTGGTATCCGCCCGCAGGATGTCGGCGATGGCGGCATCGTCGATCACGCCGTGCAAACCGTCGCTGCACATGAGGATCAGCGATCCGATCAGCGGGCGCACACGGTAGGTATTGATGCGCAATTGCTGGCTGACGCCGATGGCCATCGTCAGGACGTGGCGCATGGGGTGGGTTTTCAAATTCTCTTCGTCGATGCCGAGGCGGCGGCCCACTTCCTGCACCCAGGTCTGGTCGGCGGTGATGCTGGCGAGCTGATCTTCCTGGAACAGATACGCGCGGCTATCGCCCACGCTGGCGATGAGCAGTTCGTCTCCGGATTCGAGGACGCCGACTAGCGTCGTGCCCATGCCGTCCAGGCTGGCGTCAGTGGCCGCTTCGGTGATCACGCATTGGTTGGCCTGCTCGAAAGCGTCGGCGAGGACCTCAATCCCCGGATTCTCTCCGGAGTTGTAGATGACCTCCCAGACTTTTTCGGCGGCCAGCTTTGAAGCGCGTTCGCCCGCTGCGGCGCCACCCATTCCATCGGCCAATACATACAGGCCGATGTTTGGGGCCATCAAATAATAGTCCTCGTTGTTCGACCGGACGCATCCCAGGTCGGACAATCCAAAAGCTTCGACCATGAACTTCCCGATTATACCTATTTCGTTCCCGATACGGCTTGCCCTTCGGATTGATTCGAAACGCTTATTGCCTCGAGGCCGGTTGCAGCATGCTTTTCAACTGCAGCCACGCTGTTTCTTCGTAGCCGGTTTTCAGGCGCTCGCGGAAGTCCATACGGTCCTGCGGGCGCGGCCCCTGCTTTTTCTGACAGCGTGTCAACATCGTTTGCGATTCGGTGTCAGCCGGATCGCGGTCCGCAGCGATTTGGAAATGCTCGGCCGCTTCGTCGAGCTTGCCGCGTTTCCATAGCATCAGGCCCATATTGAACTGATATGTGGCGTCGGCGGGGTCCCCTTCGAGCGCCTTGCCGATTGTTTCCAAAGCCTCCTCCGGCATGTTCCGCCGCGCCTGCGCGACACCGATGTTGTTGAGCACCTCGCTCAGCGGAATGTCCTTGCCCACCTGTTCGAAGGCGGCCTGTGCACCCGCGAAATCACTGGTGCGGAACTTACACACACCGACGAAAAATTGCGACTCGCGGTAGTGCGAATTCGCTGGCAGCACTTTGACGAACTCGTCCACTGCGAGCTTGTATTCTTTCCGTCCGTAGTGCAGCATACCCATTCGAAAATGCACTCGCGACAGGCTGGGTTCGATGCGAATCGCGTTCGTAAAGTACCGGTGCTGGACGTCGGGGTTGGTGGCGAGCAGGCCCCGCACATAGTTTTCGATCGCATCCACGCGGTACACCGGCCTCGCGTTCATGAACTCCTCCAACGGCGGAGCGCCTTCCGGATGCAGCGTGTGCAAGGCGCGCCAACCCACACGGCCTTGAATCGCCGCCAGATCTTCCAGAGCGCCCAGTTCACTAAACTCGGGCCCCTGGCGCAGGTTCTTGCGGTCGAGCACGTGGCCGATCACTTTGAGCGTGCCTCGCGAGGCCGGGGTAGCGCCGGCGGGCGCGGGCTGAAATTCAAACTCGCCATATACGACCTGTTCCGCGTCGAGCGCCTCCGCGATCTTCATGACGCTAGCCCGCGTCAACAGCACGTTTTGCCGGATCCCGAGACGTTTGTAGCCTTCTTCGCGCGCATCGCGATCGAGCACGATCATGCCGTTTGCGGCCAGCGTTTCCCGCATCTCGTCGGCGATGCCTTCCCCGATCCAGTCGAGGTTGGCGTTGCGGCTCAGGTTCGCGAACGGCAGTACGACAAAGGAGTCACCGAACGCCGCCATGGCAGCCGCCGCCCAAAGTACGACTAGGGATTTTGAGGCCATTTCCTTTATTTTATAAGGAAGCTATGCCGGAACTGCCGGACATTACCGTTTATCTCGAAGCGCTCGAAGCCCGAATCCTTGGGTCCACACTCGATCGCGTACGAATTGCCAGTCCCTTTCTGCTCCGAACTGTCGATCCTCCTGTTTCCGCGGCGGAAGGGAAAACCGTGACCGCTCTGCGGCGCGTCGGCAAACGGATCGCAATCGGGTTCGATGGCGGCTCCGTCTGGCTGGTGCTGCATCTGATGATTGCCGGACGCCTGCACTGGAAACCGAAGCCAGGCGCGGCGATTCCCGGTGGCAAACGCGGACTCGCGGCGTTTGATTTTTCGAACGGCACACTGATCCTGACCGAAGCGGGCACGCAGAAGCGAGCGTCGCTCCATATGGTTCGCGACCCGGCGTCGCTCGACCCGGGCGGCCTCGAACCTCTTACGGCCAGCCTCGACGAGTTCCGCGCGGCCCTGACCGCCGAAAATCACACGCTCAAAAGGGCGCTTACCGATCCTCGCGTGTTCAGCGGCATCGGCAATGCCTATTCGGACGAAATCCTCCATCGGGCGAAGCTGTCGCCCATTGCGCAAACGCAAAAACTACAAGCCGACGAAATCCGGCGGCTGTATGAAGCGGTGCAAAGCTCGCTTCACGATTGGATTCAAATCCTTCGCGGCACATCGAAAGGCGATTTTCCGGAACACGTCACCGCGTTTCGGCCGGAAATGGCCGCCCACGGCAAGTACGGCGAACCGTGCCCGGCCTGCGGCGCCAAAATCCAACGCATCCGATACGCCTCGAACGAGACGAATTACTGCCCCAACTGCCAGACCGGCGGCAAGCTGCTCGCCGACCGCGCGCTGTCCCGGCTTCTGGGTTCCGATTGGCCTAGATCGCTAGAAGAACTGGAAGCCTTGAAACGCCGCTAAACGAGGCCAGTTACCGGGCCGTCCGCGCCCATCTTCATGATGCGGGCCAGTTCGTTCACGGTAACTTCCGGGAACTTCGACATCAGGTCCGTCGAGAATTTTTCCTGGTAGCCGTTCGGCAGATCGACCTGCGTGTAACGGTGCATATAGCTGCCGCCGGGGTACATCACGAGTTCCTCGAAGGACTCCATTTTGTACTTGCCGGGGTCGATTCCCTGGGCCTTCATCACATCCTGCAGGATTTCGATGGGCGTTTTGGGCGTGTTTTCGGTGGGCGTACTCACAGGGTCCGCCGTGGCCGAGGGCGCCGCGACTGCCTCTTTGGCTTTGCCGGTGGCGGCCGCGGCCGGAGACGATTTTGCGGCAGTGACGGAATCCTGTCGCGGCAAATTTTGGTCAGTATCCGTGACGGGGTTCGTGGTGGCCGGAGGGGT
>JAFDVT010000570.1 GCA_018268875.1 Acidobacteriota bacterium | reverse complement strand
TGTTCCTGCGGCGCGGGGAACTTCAGCGCGATCGCCCAGCGCGGCGCTTTGGCCGTCCAACCCAATGCCTGCTGCTGCGGAATCGAATCGACTTTGGCCACCAATCCATCGATTTCGTACGGCAATTCGTCGCGCTTCGCTTCCCACTTGCGATACTGCTCCAGCAAGTCTTCGACGCCATTGCACACCGCGCGATGCTGGTTCACCTTGAACCCAAGCTTCGCCAATGTCTCGAGCGACTGCCAATGGCTATCAAAGGCGGGCGCGCCGTCCACGAACAGAAAGTAGGCGTAATAGTCTAGTTGCCGCGCCGCCGCGATGGCCATATCCAACGCGCGAAGCCCGCCCGCCGCGGCATTGCGCGGATTCGCGAATCGCGGCAGATCACGAATTTCCTGCTCGGCATTGAGGCGTTCAAACGCGCGCCGCGTCATGATCACCTCGCCGCGCACTTCGTACTTTGGAAATTCGGCTTTCGTCCGCAACGGGAGCGACCGAATCGTCCGCGCGTTCTGCGTCACGTCCTCGCCAACCTGCCCATCGCCCCGCGTAATCGCCTGTTCGAACATCCCATCGCGATAATGGGCGGCCATCGACAGCCCGTCCATCTTTAACTCGACCGTGTAACAGTAGCGCTGGTCCTTCAACAGTTCGCGAACCCGCCGGTCGAACTCGATCAGTTCACCTTCGTTCAGCGCGTTGTCCAGACTGAGCATCGGCGACGAATGCGCCACCTTCACAAACCCTTCGCGAGGTTTGCCGCCCACACGCTGCGTCGGCGAATCCGCGGTGACGGCTTCCGGATGCGCGGCCTCGATCGCCTGCAATTCGCGCATCAACGCGTCATATTCGGCGTCTGTGATTTCCGGCTGATCGAGTACGTAGTACAGATGTTCGTGCCGCTGTAGCTCCTCGCGAAGCTGCGCGGCTTTCTCAAGGGGTGAAGAAGGAGGCACGTCGCGTCATTAAATGGTAGCGTTCGCGCTGCCAATCCGCTGCATGCTGAACAGCAGGAAGCGGGGCACGTGAAACACGCCCTTGTAATTGTTGCCCTTCAACGTCGACGTTGGCGTATTGCGGCGGTCGCAGTACCCGAACCATTCCTGCCCTTGCGGATCGGGGAACGTCGCAAACGTGTACTGGTCCAGCTTTTGGAGCCACTTGAGCCACTTCGTGTCGCGCGTCTTCGTGTACGCCAGGATTGCCGCGTAAATGGCCTCCGTGTGCGGCCACCACAGCTTCATGTTCGATTCCAGTTGCAGCATCGGGCGATCTTCCACGTCCTGGAAATAGTACAAACCGCCGAACTCGTTGTCCCATCCAAAGTGCAGTGACCGGTCGATCGCATCGAGGAGCATCGCCTCGGTTCTGGCATCGGGAAAGCGCTCCAGCACATGCAACAGGAACCAGCCAACCTCAGCCGCGCTGCCTGCGCAAAAGAATCTTCCTTCCGGCGTATCGCGATCCACTAGTGCGTTCTCCCGCAGAATCCCGCGGTCTTCGTCGAGATGCAGCCAAACGCGCTTGAGACACCAGGCAAGCTCGTCGGCGTACCTCGGCTCGCCGGTCACCTCAAACAACTCGAGCGCCAGTAGCGCGATCACCATGATGTCGGCCAATTGGCTCATCGAACTCGCCGGACGCCCCAATTCTTCGGGATGATCCACCCACCGCCGCAGCTTCCAGAACAGCGCGACGCCTTCTTGCAGATACTGGTCGTTGCCAAATGCGCGGGCCGCCTCGATCAATCCGAGCGACACAAATACAGCCGAGTACGGCTTCCTCTGTTGAAAGGCCGGCGCGCCATCGCGGGTCAGGCTGAAGTAAATCGTTCCATCCGGCGCGTACGCGTGTTTGCGTAAGAACTCCAGGCAGGACAGCGAGAACTCGCGAAACTCCGCCCGAGGCTCGAGCGTGCGATGCAAACGCGCGAACGTCCACGCCGCGCGGCCGTTCATCCAGACGTACTTGCGCGTATCGTACAGCTTCCCTTCCCGGTCCAGCCCAGTGAAGAATCCCCCACGTTCGCGATCCAGCGAATGGGTCATCCAAAACGGCAGGATGTTCTGTAAAAGGTGCTCGCGATAGCGTTCGGCGTACGGCTGCAGGGCAGTCACCCTTCTAGTTTAGGTGCCGCTACGCTTTCACCGTCACGCTGCTGCCGCCCGGCGACTTTTGGACTTCGATCTTTGCAGGCAGCCGTTCTGCCAATTCCGTGACATGCGAAATGACGCCAATCATCCGCCCGTCGGCGCGCAGCAACTCGATCGCGTCCAACACCACTTGCATCGTCTCGTTGTCGAGCGTCGAAAATCCTTCGTCCAGAAACAACGAGTCGAGCACAACCGCATCGCGATTGACGGCAAAGTCCGGCAGGCTCTTCGACAACGCTAGGGCCAGCGATAGCGAGGCCAGAAAGGACTCGCCGCCGCTCAGCGTATTCACGCTCCGCTTCTCATCCGCATTCCAGTGATCCACCACCAGAAACTCATCGCCATCGGTCGAAAACCCATAGCGATTCGAACTCAGATGCAGCAACTGCCGCGTTCCTTCGACAGCCAACCGGTGCAGCGTCTGCCCCAGCACAAACGTCTGAAAACGGTTCTCCTGCAGCAGCGTCCCCAGTTTGCGCGCCACCTCCGCCGTGCGCTGCAATTCGCGCGCCTCCGCTCGCTTGACGTTCGATTCCTCCATCGTCTTCACTGCGGCGGCGATCTCGACTTCACGCCGCGCAATGGTGCGTTCCAGCCCCTGTAATCCGGCGACAAACTGCTTTCGCTCCATCGCCAGATCGCGGCCGACCAATTCGCCCAACTGCTGTTCGACGGCCGCTGGATCGGGCAATCCGGCAAGCCTCTCATCGATCACTGACAGCTTCGCTTCCGCCGCCGAAGACTGCTGCTGCATTTGTTCCAACGCCTTTCGGCTCACGGCGACTTTGGCGTCCAGAGTTCGCAATTGCGCACGTGCCGCCTCCGACTGTGCGGCGGCCGCCTCCATCGCGTCAGGATCTCCGTCCGCGTCCGTCAAATCCTGTTCCCAGG
>JAFDVT010000056.1 GCA_018268875.1 Acidobacteriota bacterium | reverse complement strand
GATTCGAACGCGCTCATCCTGGACCCAGGTCACCAACCTCGATCCCGACAAGAAATATCCATACACGATCGAAATCGGCGGCCAAAAGATCGGCGACGGTGTGGTTCGCACCTGGCCAGACAAGTCCAAAGCGCTGACCTTCTTCGTCATCGGTGACTTCGGCAACGCCTCCCGCGCGCAGTACGCGTTGGCCCGCCGCATGGAAGAAGAGTTCAAAAAACTCGAAAATTCCAACGATCCGGTGCGTTTCGTGATTTCGGCCGGCGACAATATCTACGGCAAAATCGCTTCAGGCGGCTCTCGCGACCGGGATTGGGAGGCCAAGTTCTTCCTGCCCTACGAATACCTTTTGAAGTCGGTGCCATTTAAAGCCGTCCTCGGCAACCACGATGGAAACGAGTCCGAAGCGCGTGCCGACCTCGCCGTATGCCTCGACAACTTCTTTATGCCGGGTCGCTGGTATCGCTTTGCGTACGCGAACTTCGCTGAATTCGTCGCGCTGGATTCCACCGCCAATACCGAGTCGGGTCCGCCCGCCCCGGCCTATGCGGCAAACGGCAAGCAGAGCGAATGGTTGCAAAGCGCCCTCGCCGCGCCACCCCTGCCCTGGCGCTTCGCCGTCCTCCACCACCCGATGTTTTCCGCGGGACCTGGACACACCGCTTCGCTCGGCAAGTTACAACATTGGTTCAACTTGTTTCAAACGTCCCACGTCCAGGCTGTATTTTCCGGACATGAACACAATCTTCAGTTTTCCGAACGAAACGCCAACACCGGCAACATGCAATTCGTCGTTTCCGGTTCCGGCGGCGAACTTCGCGCCGGCAGCGTTCGCAAACGAATGAAAGTGTCCAACATCCACTCCTGGGCGAACCAGAATCAATTTTTGATCGTAAGAATGCAGGACAACGAAATGGCGATCCAGCCGGTTGGAACCAGTTCGCAGCCCGTAAATTTGCGCGATGAGAACAGCCGCCCGGTGGAACAACCCGTGCGCGTGAGGAATCTGCAACATTGATACGAAGCCAGGAGAAAGAATGAAGTTCTTGCTTGCCGCAACGTCGACTCTCGCATTTCTAATTGCCTCCCCGTTGGCGGCTGGACAGGAATCCCGGACTGAAGAAATACAAAACGAACGTAAGAAAAAGGCCGCCGGTCTCGTCGATGAAAATGCATCGAAAACCGAAGTGCGTTTGTTGATGTTCAAGGACGGCAAGTACCTTGAACGTTTCACCGCCGGCTACAACGGTTTTCGCGCCAAGATCGGCAACATGGTCACTGGCGGCGGCTTCGCTATTGGGCCCGAATATTACCGCGAAGATCTGTTCCGGGGCCGCATGAGCGCCCGCGCATCGGCGCAGATTTCCACGCGAGGCTTTCAAAAATACGAGCTCGAAACTAAGATCCCCAACTTCGCCCGCCGCATCCTGTCGTTCGAAGCCCTGGCGACATATCGGAACTACAGTTCGTTGCAGTATTACGGCACCGGTCCCGACCGCCCCAAGGAACTGCGCGCCAACTACCGGCTGGAAGACACCAGCATCGACGGTATCCTGGGCGCGCAACTCATGCGCCACGTCAAAATCGGCGGTTCGCTCGGCTATCTGTGGACCAACGTCGGTCCCGGCAATGACAAGCGCTTCGTGTCCGCGGAAAAAGTCTTTACGCCCGCCCAATCGCCGGGCATCGACGAACAAAGCAACTTTCTGCGTCCCGGTATGTTCGCTCAGTACGACTATCGCGACCATACGCAAGGCATGGCCAAAAGCGGCGGCAACTACGTGTTTCAATACTCCTGGTTCCTCGACCAGAAGCTGCAGCGTTACAGCTTTCGCCGGTTGGACATGGACCTCCAGCAGTACATCCCGTTCCTGAACAAGACGCATGTCCTCGCGCTTCGTGCCAAAACCACGATGACCGAAACCGATCGCAACGAGGCCGTGCCGTTTTATCTGCAGCCCATCCTGGGCGGCTCCGACGACCTTCGCGGGTACCGCTTCTTCCGCTTCAACGATCGCAACATGATGGTGATGAACGCCGAATACCGCTGGGAAATCTTCAGTGGACTCGATGGCGCGGTGTTCGCCGACGCCGGCAAAGTTACGCCTCGTCGCGGCATGCTCAACTTTCGCGATCTCGAATCGTCGGTCGGCATGGGCCTCCGCTTCAATGCCCGCAACGCCACCTTCATTCGTATCGACGTCGCCGCGAGCCACGAAGGCGTGCAGGTCTGGTTCAAGTTCAACGACGCGTTTCCCCAGCGCCGCTTCGGCACAACGACAGGACAGCCGGTGTACTAACCATGAGAACTTCTTTTTTTCTTCTCCCGGTCGCGTTTACGGTCCTGGCGCAACAGCCGAAGTTCTATTACGATGATCCGCTGATCAAGGAACCGCCGCCGCTCAACGTCGAGAAGGCGAGAAGCCGCAAGCTCAGCGACTATTACGATCTGTTTTCTCACCAGTTCACCAAACCCGGCGAACGCCAACCCGAGAAAGGTCCGCCCATCCGGGCCAAAGGCGTCAACACGCTGGGCGAACCGATGGACGGCGTCTGGTACAACCACAGGCACTACTTCCAGCGCATGACCAAGGAACAGTTGGAAGCCGGGCCCGGCAACCGCCGTCCTCCCGCTGGCGAAAAGTGGACCGTCGTCGGCGCCAAGTCCGAAGGCATCACGCCCGGCTTCACGATTCTTGACGGCAACGGCCAGCGTTACTTCATCAAGTTCGACCCCATCGACAATCCGGAAATGGCCACCGCCGCGGACTCGATCTCGTCCCGCTTTTTTTACGCGCTCGGCTACCACGTGCCCGAGAACTACATCATTCACTTCGCCGCGGAGCAGCTAAAGCTTGGCGAGGATGTGGAACTCGCCGACAGCACCGGCCGGAAGCGCAAGATGACGCAGCGCGACATTTACGAAATCCTGGTGAAGGTTCCCAAGGCCGAGGACGGTTTGTACCGCGCCACCGCCAGCCGCGCGATCGACGGCAAGCCTATGGGACCACCGCGTTATTACGGCACCCGCCGCGACGACCCCAACGACATCGTCCCTCATGAACATCGCCGCGATTACCGTGGCCTGCATGTCTTCTGCGCCTGGCTCGACCACGACGATTCGCGGTCTATCAATAACTTTGACTCGCTCGTGAAAGAGAACGGAGTACAGTTCTTCCGTCACTATCTGTTGGACTTTGGGTCCACGCTCGGCAGTGGGAGCCAGCGTCCCAACAGCCCCCGCTCTGGCGCGTACTTCTTCACGTGGAAAGGTTCCGCCAAGCAGCTTGGGACCTTCGGTTTGATGCCGCCCTACTGGGCGCGCGCGCACTACGAGTACTTCCCCTCGATCGGCCTCATCGAAGGCGACCTTTTCGACCCCGATGTGTGGGTTCCTGAATATCCCAATCCGGCCTTTGTGAATCGCCTTCCCGACGATGAATTTTGGGCGGCCAAACAGGTGATGGCGTTCACTGACGAAGACATCAAAACCGTGGTCGCCACCGGCGAACTCTCCGACGACCGAGCCCAGGATTATCTGATCGACGTGCTGAAGAAACGCCGCGATAAGATCGGCGCCAAGTATTACGCGAAGGTTCTGCCGCTCGATCGCTTCCGTTTCGAGAACGGCGCACTCGCCTGGGATGACCTGAGCAAGACCGTTCACGACGCCAAGCTCGCCTGGTTCGCCTACGACAACAAGACCGGTGTTCGAACGCCTGCCAGCGGGCCTTCGCCGAACGGCATCAGCCTGGCCGTGGTCAGCGCGGCGTCGCGGCCCAAACAAACCGTAGAGGTCTACATTCGCGACGGACATGTAATCGGCATCGATCGCAACTGGTAACCAATGGCCTCCAACAAACGGACCGACTATCAATCGATTCCGGAACTTCGCACGCAAACGATGTTCCCGTCCTTCACGGTGGAAGGCGAGATCAAGCGTGGTCCGCTGGAACGAGCCTTGTCGATCTTTGCCGACGTTCGCGCCGGCGAAGGGGCAAGCGCGCTGGTGATGACGCTCAACGTCCTGTTGTTGCTCAGCGCCTACTATCTGCTGAAAACTGCCCGCGAACCGTTGATTCTCACCGAAGGCGGCGCCACCGTCAAAGCCTACTCGGCCGGTGGACAGGCCGCGTTGTTGATGGCGCTGGTGCCGTTGTACGGCTATGTCGCGTCCAAGGTGGACCGGCTGAAACTGGTGATCGGCCTGATGCTGTTCTTCGCCTCGCACCTGTTAATCTTTCAGGCCATGGGCGCGGCCGGCGCGTCGATCGGCGTCGCGTTCTACATCTGGGTCGGCATCTTCAACGTCTTCGTCATCTCGCAATTCTGGGCCTTCGCCAACGACCTTTACACCGAAGGCCAAGGCAAGCGTCTGTTCCCGATGATCGGGGTCGGCGCGTCGCTCGGCGCGCTCGCCGGTTCGCAAACCGCCACCTGGCTGTTCAAGGAATTTCAACTCTCGCCGTACGCGCTGATGGCGGGCGCCGCCGGCCTGCTCGTGGTCTGTTCCGGCCTCGTCTTTGCGGCGAATCAGTTGGAAATCCGCCGCGATTCGAACCAGATGAACAAGCATGCCCAGGACAAAGTCGAGGGCGAGAACGGGTTTTCGCTGGTTCGCAAAAGCCGCTACCTGACGTTGATCGCCGCGCTCATCGTGTTGCTCAACGTCGTCAACACCACCGGCGAATTCCTCCTCAGCAGCGTGGTGTCCGAAGAAGCGCAAAAGCTGCATCCCGACGACAAGGAAGCGCGAGGCAAGTTTATCGGCGGCTTTTACGGCGAATACTTCACGTGGGTGAACCTGCTCGGCTTGCTTTTGCAGACTTTCGCCGTCTCCCGCCTGTTCGAATTCATCGGCGTGCGAGGTTCGCTATTCATCTTGCCCTCGCTCGCGTTGACTAGCTATTCGTTGATGGCGGTCGCACCAATTCTGAGCGTGGTGCGGGCGGCGAAGATGGCCGAAAACGCCACCGATTATTCGCTACAGAACACGGTTCGCCAGGCGCTGTTCCTGCCCACCAGCCGTGCGGAAAAGTACAAGGCCAAGGCCGCGATCGACACGTTTTTTATGCGTGCCGGCGACGTTCTGCAGGCAGGCATCGTCAAAGGAGGCACCGAGATGGCCGTCGGCTTCACAGGCTTTGCCTGGTTCAACGTCAGCCTCACCGTCGTGTGGCTCTACGTCGCCTACCTTCTCGGCCGCGAACATCGCAAAATGGGTTTTTAGCCACTGCGCATGCGTCTTTCTTTGTCCGTCTTTTTGCTGGCCTGTTGCATCGAAGCCGAGGACTGGTCGCGCTTTCGAGGACCCAACGGAAGCGGCATCGCAACCACCGGCGGCAGCTATCCAGTCGAGTTCCACCCCAGCAGCGCGAACCTGATGTGGCGTACGCCGCTACGCCCGGGCAAGTCCTCGCCGGTTCTAACGGACCAGCACATCTTCCTCACCGGTTACGAGAACCAGGTGCTGTACACGCAGTGCTTCGATCGCGCCACCGGCAAGCTGCTTTGGGAACGCGAACAAGCCGTCGCGCACAAGGCGGGGGTCAACGCGCTCAATCACCCCGCGGCGATCTCGCCGGTCACTGACGGCTCCAATGTTTACGTCTTCTTCAAGGATTACGGCCTGTTGTCCTATAGCGCGTCGGGCAAGCTGCGCTGGAGTGTTCCTTTGGGACCGTTCACCAACGCGCAAGGCCTGGGCGCCGCGCCGATCCTCGCCGGCGACATGGTGATCCTGCAAGTGGATCAACTCGAAGATTCCTACATCGCCGCCTTTGCCGCGTCCAACGGCAAACAACGTTGGAAGGTCGCCCGCGAAGAGTCCGAAAGCTGGGGAACTCCACTGCTTTCGAAGGATTCCACCGTCATCTTCACTGTCGGCGCGAACAGGATTGGCGGCCATCGCGTGTCCGATGGCAAGCGTCTGTTCACGTCCACGCACGCAAGCCCGTCCATGGTGGCGAGCCCGGTTCTGGACGCGGCGAACGATGTTCTATACGCGTTCGGCTACGGCTACCAGACCAGCATTCCTTTCTCCCGCATGCTGGAACGCAGCGACAAGAACAAGGACGGCAAACTGACGCCCGACGAATACGGCACGGTGAACGTCATGCGCGCGGCGGGCCATTACATGGGCAACGGCGACGGCATCGTCACGGAAGAAAAATGGAACCAGTGGAACGCGCACGTGCAGGGTCTTTCCGGCCTCGTCGCGTTGGACCTCGCAAAGCCTGCCACCGCGCCTCCGCTGTGGCGTTACGACAAAGGGTTCGACAGCGTGATCCCGTCGCCGCTGGTCTACGGCGGCATTGTGTATTCGGTTCGCAACGGCGGCATTCTCACGGCGTTCGACGCACGCACCGGCGAGGTCGTCAAATCCGCGCGAATCCCCGGTGCGCTCGGCGGTTATGCCTCGTCGCCCGTCGCAGGCGGCGGCCATCTGTACTTCTGCAACGAGGAAGGCAAAGTGGCCGTACTCAAGCCCGGGCGCGACTGGGAACTCGTCCAATTGAACGACTTCAAAGAGGACATCTTCGCGACGCCAGCCTTGTCGCAAGGCAAGCTCTACATTCGTACCGCGGCCGCCCTGTACGCCTTCCGCTAACCCGATTGCTATTGCTGTTGTTGCTTCTTGCCGCGCGACAGTAACTCGGCGTTCGTCTCAAGCAGCAGCGCCATCATCTGCTTGCGAGCTTCATCGCCGTCCGGCGGCGCCGGCGCGGGCGACTCTTCGAGCACCGTCCACAGCCGCTTGCGAATCTCTTCCGGGATGACGCTTTCCAAGTATTCCAGCGCCAAGCCGCGGAACATCCGGTCATCCTGATGCAGCGCGCGGAAGGCGGCCATCAAAGGGTCGCGTGGCAGCACCACAGCGAACAGCGAAAAGACATGTTCCAGGCTCCGGTTGGCGCGTTCCCGCAGTACATCGTCCAGGAAATCGTACTCGCCGCTATCGCCCGAATCGGACTCGTGCAGGACCGTCGTCTTCTGCCGTGAACTCCAGATCGCCTGGTTTACGGACAGTTCCCGCTCGGCCGCGGCCATCACGGCGCGTTCGTGAAAATCCAGATCCTCGCAATGCCGTCTCATGTATTCGAGCGCCCGCCCGCATTGGTAGCGGATCTCGAACCGCGCATCTTCGAGCCCCGTCACAAGCCCGTCGACGCTTTGCTGCGAAGGTACGCGCGCCAGCAGACGGGGCAAGCGGCGGCGAATCGCAAAGTCCACATCCTGATCCGTCAGGACATCGTTGATCTGGCCCAGAATCCGCTTCCCGCCGCGTTCCAGGTAGCGCCGGGCCGCCGCGCTCACCTGGTCCCAGGCCAGCAGCCGGATCACTTGCGGAACCGCCAAAGGGTCGAACGGCTCGCCGTCGGTTAGCGCCGCGATGACGCGCTTCGCGTTGCGGCTACGAAGCTCAACAAGCCGCTCCAGGGACGGATCCTGAAGCCGCGGAGGCGTGTGTGCCACTACGGTCGCGGCTTCCGCTGACGCCTCGGTTGCCGTCGCCGTTGCAACGGCAGGCACTGCCGGATGCCGCGGGCGCGGCTCAGGAGGTACCTGCACAGCGGGGAAATCGCTGAACGACGGCATGCCGTCAAACACCGTGTTGATCAGCGAATCTTCGCGCTGGCTGCGATGCGCGCCGTTGCCGCTCGCGCCCTCTTCGCCGTCGCCTTCTTCCCGCGCCCGTTCCACGAGGCCGCGCTCCAAAACCCCGCGGTACGAACCTTCGAGCCGCAGCGCAAGCGTCGCGCTGATGGTCGTCAGCACCATCGCCAGACCCAGTATTTCCGGCCTCGCCAGGGCGGGACCCAGCCAGACCATGATCTGCACCGCGCCAGCGCCAGCCGCGTCGCCCATGCGGTCGAACCCTACGTCGACAATCGTCTTCACGGCGCGTTTGTCGGCCGGAGGCACGGGCGTGTACAGGAACTCGTACCCCGACCGGAACAACGATCCGCGCAGCACCACTTCAATTCCGCGCAGCAACGCAACCAGCGGATACACCGGAACCAGCAGCGCCACCGTGGACCCCAGTCCAACGGCGATGGGCAGAGTTGCCACCGACTTCGATACGCCCAGCCGTTCCACCGCCGGCTTTGCCAGGAACGTTTGCAGCAGAAAGGTGATCACCTGGCATGCGGTGTAGAAGATCGCGAAGTAACGCACCAGGCCGGGTCCTTTGCCGATCGAAAGCGTCGCGCCGAGTTTGAAAAGATAGTCGAGAAGCGCGGCGGTACACGTTCCCAGGAACACCAGCGCCGCCAGTTGCCACAGCAGCGGCGTTTGCCGGAACGCCTGCGCCGCGCTGGTTTCCTTGCCTGTCCTGCGGACCTTCGGCCACCTGGGATGCGCCTGTTGCTGCGGCTTCAGCCGGTACGCGATGACGGCGCATACAAAGTGCAGAACGCCCAGCAGCACCAGCATGTAGTCGGTCAGCGACCACGCGACCAACCGTTCCGCCAGCAGACCTCCGGCGATACCCCCAGCGGTGCCGAACCCCGCAATGCGGCCGAAGCGTTTCTTGGCCTCCCGCAGGTCGAACGCTTCGCTCAACAGCAGCCAGAACCCCGACAGCAGAATCGCGCCGAGTCCCACGACGTGCAGGTAAATGACTACCGCCACAAGACCCGCGAACACCGGCATGAGGATCCATTCGGCGATGTGCAGCAGGCCGCTCATCGCGAACGAAATCGGGATGGTTCGCGACGGGCCGAAGCGCTCGTTACCGCGCGAAAATACGATGGCGAGCAGAAAGCTCAACAGCGCCGCGCCGACCACCATCTTGGGCAGGTCCGACGCGTCGTAATGTTGCAGGAAAAACCCGTCGCGCGCCGCCTTGGACGCCACCTGGTGCGCGATCATCGTGAAGGACCCGGCAATCGCCAGGCCCATCATCGCTTGTGGATCGTGATTGGTCTTGTTGGTTGTTACAGCGCCACCGGCCACTGGCAACTAGGCTCTCATAATCTCCAGGCGCGACGCCGTCTCCTGGTCGCCGTTGTACGGCGGACGCCCGTCGATGTCGCTGCCTTCCGGACTCTC
>JAFDVT010000569.1 GCA_018268875.1 Acidobacteriota bacterium | reverse complement strand
TTTGTCCGGGCGTACCGCTTCCCGTGCCTGGCACCGTACCTGTCACCGTACCGCTTCCGGTGAGCGGTACCGTACCACTCACCACCGCGCTACGCGCGGAGCACGTGCGAACGCTTGACCTCCGCGATCGACGCCGCGCCGCACTGCGCCATCGCAAGATGAAGTTCCTTGCGTAGGATGTCCAACACCGCCTCCACGCCCGCCTGCCCGAACGCCCCCAAGCCCCACAGGTACGGCCGCCCTATGCCGACCGCCCTCGCCCCCAGCGCGAGCGCCTTGAAGACGTCCGTCCCGCGACGCACGCCGCCGTCCAGCAGTACCGGCATCCGCCCGCGAACTCCATCGACGACCTCGGCCAGGCAGTCGATCGTCGCGCGACCGCTATCCTCCGAGCGGCCTCCATGGTTTGAAACCACCAGTCCGTCGATGCCTTCCTCCACTGCGATGCGAGCGTCCTCGCCCTCGGCGATGCCCTTCAGTACGATCTTCATGCTGGTCATCGAGCGAAGCCGCCGTACCGATTGCCACGTGAACGCGGGGTTATAAATCGTCGTACCCGTCGTGTCCAGACCGTCGAACATCGGCCGCCGCGCCCCCAGTTTGCGAACCGCGTGACAAGTGTTGCAAGTCCGCGTATCGAGCGCGGTGAACCGCTTCTGCGTCTCCGTGTTCCGGCCGGCGGGGATGTCGACGGTGATCACCAGCACCGGGCATCCCGCAGCCTCCGCGCGCTTCACCATGCGTTCCGCCACCGTGTTGCTGGACGTCGGGTACAACTGGTACCAGACCGGCCGCGTGGCCGCTTTCATGACGTCTTCAATCCCATAGGTCGACACCGTGGACAGCATCTGCAGCGTATTGCGTGTCGCGCTCGCCCGCGCCGACGCGAGTTCGCCCTCCGGGTGGTACGCCCGCTGGCTGCCGCAAGGACACAGGAACAGCGGCGTAGGCCAACGCGTCCCGAAAAGCTCCACGCTGGTGTCGATCTTCGAAACATCCACCAACCGCCGCGGCCGCAACTGGTAGCGTCCGAAAGCCTCATGATTGGCTCGCACCGTGACATCGTCGTCCACGCCCGTCGTGAGATAGCCAAAGTGCGCCGGAGGCAGCGATTTGCGGGCTGCCGCTTCAAAGTTCATCAGGTTCAGCGCCTGTTCCGGACTTTCGATGACCTTGTCCTCAGCGGCCGCCGCGCGCAACGCCAACAATGGACTCGAGGCGACAAAACGCAGAAAGTGGCGGCGGGCGGCAATAGAACTCGGCATGTGAATCGAAACCTCGGATGACGAGTATATACAATGGCGAAATGCGAGTTCCGCGTATTGCCGCATTGTTGTTCCTGATTGTTTCCGTGACCACCACAGCCGCCGCCGGCATCCGCGCCGGGGCCGCGCAAGTCAACATCAATCCCGCGACGTTTCCGGTGATCGTCAATTGCGGATTCCTCGAACGCAGCGGCAAGGAAATGAATGGCGATCTTTTCGCGCGCTCCATCGTCATCGAAGAAGGTTCCACGCGCATCGCCATCACCGTCGTCGATTCCTGCATGATGATGCGCGAACTGATCGACAAGGCCAAAGCCGAAGCCTCCGCCAAAACCGGCATCCCGGTGAACCGCATGTTGATTTCCGCCACTCATGCGCATTCGGCGCCCGCCGCGATGGCCTGCCTCGGTTCGCGCCAGCAGCGCGATTATGCGGAATGGCTGCCCGGCAAGATTGCCGAAGCGATCGTCGCCGCCAATCAAAAATTGCAACCCGCGCGCATCGGCGCGACTTCGGTGGACGCCCCCAACCACACCTTCACCCGCCGTTGGATTTATCAGCCCAACAAGATGCTCACCGACCCGTTCGGCGAGGTCAGCGTGCGCGCCAACATGATTCCAGGCTTTGAGAATCCCAATGTCATCGCGCCATCCGGGCCTGTCGATAGCGAACTCTCCGTCGTGTCGATTCAAAGCACCAAAGGCCAGCCCATCGCTGTGCTCGCCAACTTCGGCAATCATTATTTCGGCGCTTCCGGCATCTCGCCCGACTACTTCGGCCTGTTCGACAAGCAGCTCGCGGACCGGATCGGCGGCTCCCCGGTCGTCATGATGTCCCAAGGCACCAGCGGCGACGCCAACACCGCGAATTACGCCAAGCCCAAGCCCACCTGGACCATCACGGAGTACGCGGCGCAACTGGTGGACCTCGCCTTCGGCGCATACCAGAAGGTGCAGTACACGCCCGGCGTACCCTTGCGGATGGAAGAGGCTCTGCTGCCGCTCGGCCGCCGCGTGGCCTCGCCGCAACGGCTGGAATGGGCCGAAAAGACTGTAAAATCGCAAAAAGGCGAGATCCCGGCGAATCAACCCGAAGTCTACGCCCACGAGCAAATTTTCCTTCGTGACACGCCTCGCCGCGAACTCAAGCTGCAGGCGATTCGCATCGGCGACATCGCTATCACTGCGATTCCCAACGAAGTCTACGCCATCACCGGACTCAAATTGAAGGCGCAAAGCCCACTGCCGCGCACCGTCAACATCGAACTCGCCAATGGCTCCGAAGGCTACATCCCGCCGCCCGAACAGCACCTGTTTGGCGGCTACACCACCTGGGCTGCCCGCAGCGCGGGACTGGAAACAACCGCCGAGCCGAAGATCGTCGAGACCGTGCTGACGCTCCTCGAAAAGACCGCCGGCTGGAAGCGCAAGCCGGTTACCACGCGTTCGGCGACGTTGGCCACCAAGCCGTTCGCGCTGTGGCCGCTCGACGACATGACCTTCGGCACGGCCAGCGACGCGGTGGGCCGCAATCCCGGCAAATACACCGGCCGCGTGGCGATGTACTCGGCGGGTCCTACGGCGCAGATGCGGTCCACGTATTTTGCCGGCGGTGCGTTCGAAGCGGCGGTAAAAGGCTTCGAGCCGCCCGCCTACACGCTGAGCTTCTGGATGTGGCCGGGCATCGCGATGGGGCCGGGCGCAACGATTCTCAAGCTCAACGGTACACCGGTCCCGGCCGCCTTCGAGCTGACCGCGAAGACTTGGCGTCACGTTTCGATTGTCCAAAAAGGCGGCCAAGCGACGCTCTACATCGACGGCGAGGCTCGCGGGCCGGTGGCCGTTCCAAAGTCGATTCAGTCCATTCAGATGGGAGAAGATTTCGAAGGCCGGATCAGCGATATTGCGTTGTACGCGCGTCCTTATCTGCAGAACAAGAGTTCGAAATAGGAGGTTCGCGTCGTGACGCAGCGCTTCGCTGCGATTCTTTCCTGCGCGATCGTCTGCCGGCTTGTCCATAGCCAGGAGGAGCAAGCGGCGTTTGAGGTCGCGTCCTTCAAGCTGGCGGCTTCCGGAAGAATTGAAGTGCCTCCTGGCCAGATCGCCTTTGGACCGCGGAGTCGCCCGGTGACCTTGACCGGTAACCGTGTCACCGCCGAGGACTCGCTCCAGCAGTTGCTGCAATTCGCCTACGGGATTCCTCATCATGAGCTCAAGGGGCCGGACTGGCTTGTGGACCGGAGGTATCAATTGGCGGCGCTGGTTCCCGAGGGCACGACGCGAGCCCAGGTCGCGCCGATGTTGAAAAGGCTTCTGACCGAGCGCCTTGGGTTGCGGACGCATTGGGACGAACGGGTGCAACCGGTGCAAGCCCTGCTGATAGCGGCCGGGGGACCCAAGTTGACGGAAGTCGCCGACCCGGAGAATGCGAAAAAACGCGACGTTCAGGTGGCGGGAACTTCGATACGAAGTTCGATGTATGTGACGTCGGGCCAGTTCTTCGCGAATGCGATCAGCCTGGACTCGCTGGCTCGCGTGATCGGCAACGACATCGGCGAAACGGTCATCAACAAGACGGGGTTGGACAAGGCCTACAGCATTGACGCTCGCTGGTCGCCGCATCCTCGCGACGGCATGGTTTCCGGTAGCCAGGGGAGCGACTCGGACTTCCCGCGCGCGCTGCTGAAGCAACTGGGTCTGCGGCTCGAAAAGCAAAAGCTCGCGAGGAAAATCCTGGTGGTGGATCACGCCGACCGGATGCCCGTCGAAAACTAAGTTCGGGATAAGGAAATCCTCGCCTCAGATTCTCCTGGGCGTACCGCTTCCGGGAAGCGGTACGGTGAGTGGCACCGAATGGAACTTTGGACTGTCATTGCAACAGTTTGCGAGGGGCAGTTTTACAGATTTCGAGGCGAGGCTGGGAATAGGCCTTGGGCGAGGTCGGGATAGGGAAGGTCCGATCACGCGAGTTTGCGCGATCATAGACAAAATGCCGTTGGCGTATTACTTCAAAGAGCCTCGCTGGATCGCGCTCTGGGCGGCGCTGCTGGGCTTTATGCTCGATGCGACCGACGTCGTGCTGTATAACCTGTCCCTCCAAACCCTGCGCAAGGAATTCAGCCTCACCAACGAGCAGGCAGGACTCATCTCCGCCAGTACGCTCATCTTTTCCGCCATCGGTGGGCTCGCCGCCGGCATCGTCTCCGACCGCATCGGCCGCGGCAAGACCCTGTTCTACACCGTCCTGCTCTACTCGCTCGCGTCCGGCGGCACCGCGACCGCCAACTCCTTCGGCGAACTCCTCTTCTGGCGCGGTCTCATCGGCATTGGACTCGGCGCGGAATGGTCCGCCGGGGCGACGCTGGTTGCCGAATCGTGGCCCGCGCAACATCGCGCCAAGGCCCTTGCGGCGATGCAGTCCGGGTGGGCCTTGGGGTATATGCTGGCCGCCGCGATTACGCCGTTTGTCCTCGAAAATTACGGCTGGCGCGTACTGTTCGCACTGGGCGCCGCCCCCGCGCTGTTGACCTTCTTCATCCGCAGAAAAGTGAAGGAACCCGAGATCTGGGCACAGCGCACAGGACCCCCTGCCGACTGGCGAGGTATCTTCCAGGGAATTTACCTACGCCGAACTGTCGTGTCGACAGCCCTCGCGACCTCGGTGCTGTTCGCGTATTGGGGTGTTTTTTCCTGGCTCCCGGGATTTTTGGCCGCGCCCGTGGACCAGGGCGGAGCGGGCTTTACGCTCTCCAAAACCTCCACCTGGATCTTCATCATGCAGACCGGCACTTTCGCTGGTTACCAGACCTTTGGCTGGATGGCCGACCGCTATGGACGGCGGCCGGCGTTCGCGATCTACGTGGTTGCAGCAGCGATCATCACGCCTCTGTACGGCCTCGCGCCACGATTGTTCGGACCCGATGCGGCCCCAAGCTGGCTGCTCTTCATGGGACCGCTGCTCGGCTTTTTCGGTACCGGCTACTTCGCCCTATTCGGATCGACGCTCGCCGAGTTGTATCCGACCTCGATTCGCGGCGCGGGACAGGGATTCTGCTACAACTTCGGCCGTGCGATCAGCGCGGGCGCACCTTGGGTGGTGGGCTTTGTCGCGGACCGGCAGGGCGTCGGCGTGGGAATCGCGATCAGCGCCGCGTTTTTTCTGTTGGCCGCGTTCCTCGTGTACCTCCTGCCGGAGACCCGCGACACGCAATTGGCCTGATTGACGACTACGCCGAAAGCAGCGCCGCCTGCAGCATCGCCCGCGCGTATCCGATGTTGAAAATCTCGCCCGCGAATCCGCCTCCGCCGACATTCTGATACTGGCCGGTGATGCCGTTGGGCGTCCGCCGGTCGAGGTCAATCGCGCGAGGATGTTCGGCGTAGAGTCCGCGGTTGTACTTCTGCCGGACGATCTCCTTCATGATGGCGAACATGTCCACCTGCCCGTTGTCCAAGAACACTTCGGCATAGTCTTCGTACGGCTTGCGGACGGTGACGTTGCGGTAGTGGATGTGATTGATGCAGTCGCGCGCGCCGAGGTATTTCAGGACTTCCAGCGGATCCTCGCCCAGTTCGCGGGAGACGCCGCAGTCGTAGGTCATGCCGTTGTACGGACTCTTCACCAGATCGAGGTAACGTTTCCAGTTGGCGAACGTGGCCATGATCTGTTCGGACTTGCGGCTCAGCGGCGCGGGAGGATCGTTGGGATGCAGCGCGAGGCGGACGTTGGCCTTTTCCGCTTCCGGAATGACGGCCTTCAGGAAGTACGCCGCGCGTTGAAACTGTTGTTCGCGCGTGTGGACGCCTTCCTTTTCGAGCGCCGGAAGATCCTTGACGCGGCTGTGCTGGAACGCGGTCATGCCGGCGCCGCCGCGGCCCAGTTCCTCGTAATAGCCTTCGACGATGCGGTGCGCGTAGAAGTTGTATCCGATGACGGGCAGTCCAGCTTTGCCGGCGGCGCGGATGCTCTGGATCACCTGTTCGATTTGTTCGTCGCGCTTGGGACCGCCGCGGATGACGTCCTCGATGCCGCCGATCATGATGTTGATCAGCGTCTGCCCGTGCGACTTGTAGGCGGCAATGAGCGAGCGTAGCTTGTCTTCGGTCCACGGGATAGGACCGGCGCCGCCTCCGATGACGTGGTTGATGCCGAGTTGTTTTAACTCGCGGAGGTGCGCGGCGTCGACGAGCGAAATCGCGCACATTTTGGGTATGCCGGGGGTGCCGTCTTCCGGCACCGGCCATTTGAACTTTGAGCCGGCCGCGCGGCCTTGTTGGGCGAAAGCGGCTGCCGCTGCAACGGTGGCGGCCGCATTACGTCTGCTGATCTTGCTGCTTGTGGAACTCACGGGTGGTGTCGAAACCTCCCCGTGATTCTTTCACAACGACCGGTCTATTGGGGCAACAGGATTTCGTCCAGCACGCGCCCGTAGGCGCCGGCCGGAATCTCGATGCCGAGCATCGTCGCCAGCGTCGGCGCGATGTCGTTCACCGCGATCTGCTGGTTATACCGGCCCGGGCGCACGCCCATGCCGAGAAACATCACCGGGACGTGTGTGTCGTAGTTGAACGGCAGGCCGTGTGTGGTGCCGGTCTTGTCGTAGAGGAAGTACGGGTAGTGGACCACGTAAAGGTCGGCCGCGCGCGGCGGGAAGAAGCCGTTGATGATGCGGCTGTGGAACCGGTCGTTGGGCACCTGGCCATGCAACAACTGATCGTGCGTGTAGACGCGCTGGATGCCTTCGAATTCGCGCATGACAGTGGCGGCATATTCGGTGACGGCGCGCACATCGAGGTTCTTTGAAGCGATCAGTTCGCGGTTCAACGTGATGCCATATTCGGCGCGGTTGGTGACCCACTTGCCTTTGCCGAACTTGGCGGTCAACGCTTCGTCGAGAGCCTTGTTCTGATCGGCGGCCACCAGGCGTTTGCCGGGCATGTGTCGGGCCTGGTTTACTTCGACGAGCGGCGCGACGCCATGATCGGCGGACATCACGACAACCACGTTGGCAAGGCCAACCTTCTTGTCGATGTATTGGAGGAATTTCTCAATCAGGCGGTCGGTGAGGACGGAGATGTCGTGGACTTCGTCGGAGTCGGGTCCCATGGCGTGGCCGATGTAGTCGTTGGCGGAAAAGCTGACGCTGAGGAAGTCGGTTTTGGCGCCCTGGCCGAGCTTTTCGGCGTCGATGGCGCGCTCGGCGAGTCCTTCGACGAGTTCGTTGGCGTAGGGCGTGTAGTCGAGTTCCGCGTACTTGGCGCCGGGGGATCGCACCGGCTTCTTAAAGGCCTTGGTGGGGTCGGCGAGCGTCATCCATTCCGAGGAGATGTACTTGTCGGCGAACTTCTCGCCGTTGTAGGCGGTGACCCAGGCGGGCAGCGCGTCGCTGTAATAGGTGCTGGAGACGAAGGTGCCGCTCTGGGCATCGAACCAAAAGGCGCCATTGGCCATGTGTCCGGCCGGGAGAATGGCGCTGCGATCCTTGATGGAGATGCCGAAGGCCTTGCCACCCTTGCCGGAGATTTTGAGTTCGTCGGGGACGGTGGAAACGAGCAGGCGGCGGGGCGAGGAACCCGCGCCGAGCGCGCCGACGAGGTCGGTTTTTTCGTCGAGGACGCTGGTGACGGTTTTCTGGGTTTCCTTCTCCCACCAACTGTTGCCGATGATGCCCGAGACCGACGGCGTGGCGCCACTCATGAAGGTGGAGTGGCCGATGGCGGTGACAGTGGGGAAGTGTTCGTAGTGGGCGTTGGTGAAGACGGCGCCCTGGGTAAGGAAGCGGGCGAAGCCGCCGGTGAATTCCTTACGGAAGCGGTTCAGGTAGTCGTAACGGAACTGGTCCACCATGATGCCGACGACGAGCTTGGGCATCTTGGTTCCGGCGGCGAGTCTGGCCGATGGTGGAACGGCCGGACGGCGGGTTTGCGCGGTCGAAAAGGTTGAAAAAAGGACGGCGAACAAGGCCAGACGCGCGGCCAAAGAGCGGGAAAGCATTGCAAATCCAGTGTACACACTGGAGAGTTACAGGGTCATAATAGCGGTAGAAGTAGTTACTGCGAGCGCGTGGGTTCCAACTGTGACGCCTTCGGCTATTGCAGGCGCTTGAGTTCTTCCACCACAGCATTCAGGCCGCGGCGCTGGTACATGCGGACCAGGCGCTGTTCTTCCGGCGAGGCCCCGATCACCGAACGGAGGCCCGGCTGCGAAATGGCCTCGCGGCTGGGAATCCAGATTTTGCCGTCGCCAAACTCGACGTGGCTCACGAACCCGGACATCGCGCCGATCGCCGCGCCGTTGGGGAAGCGCACCAGCGTGTCCTGCGTCATCTGCTGCTTCTGGCCAGGCTGTAACCGCGAATCCGAAGGCACCGTGCCCGCCAGGAACTCGCGACCGTTGGCGTCCTTCACAATCCAGCCCATTTCGACGTAGTTCACCGGCTTTGCCGACTTGTTGCGGATCTCAAACCAGGGCTTG
>JAFDVT010000568.1 GCA_018268875.1 Acidobacteriota bacterium | reverse complement strand
CGGCCGCGAGCATTGCCGAAATGGGCTGCGTCACCGTGCGGAGGATCGTTCGTTTCAGTTCCCGCGCGCCGTATTCGACGCTGGTCCCGGTACGCAGCAGGAACTGTTTGGCTCCTTTTGAGATCGCCAGGCGAAACGCCCGTCCGCCAAGCCTGCGAATGATGTGCGACTGCAGGTCCGCCAGTTGCAGGTCGAGGATGGAGGACAACGCCGCCTGGGTCAAAGGACGGTACGTCAGCACGACATCAATACGGTTGACGAATTCCGGCGAAAACTTGCGGCGAACCGCTGCGACGCCGATGCGCTTCAAACGATCCTCCGCGGTGTCCTGGTCGTCGTCGCTGCCCGGCTTGGCGATGGCTTCGAGGCCGAACCAGGGCTTCAACTGTCGCGCCATGGCTTCCGCGCCGAGGTTGCTGGTGAGGAAGATCAGGCTGCGTTCGAAATTCACCGCGTTGTTGTCGCCCAGGCGGAGCGTAGCCTTGTCGAGCACGCCCAACAACAGGCGCGCGAGGCTTCCGGCGGCCTTTTCCACCTCGTCAAACAGCACGATGGACAGGTTGCAGTGTTCGCTGGTAGCGGCATTGAGCTTGGCCTGCGTCAGCATCGGCTGGGTTTCGCGATGCCCCAGGTAACCGGGAGGCGCGCCGATCAGCTTAGCCACCTCGTGTTCCATCTGAAATTCGCCGCAATCGACGCGCACCAGCGATTTTTCGCTGCCATGGAGCATTTCCGCCAACGCTTCCACGGTGCGGGTTTTGCCAGTTCCGGTGGGTCCCAGCAGCAGAAATACACCGGCGGGACGGTTTTCCGGTCCAAGGCCCGCGCGGTGCATCTGAATATAGGGGACAATCTGGCGCAGCGCGTTTGGCTGCCCCACTACCTTCCTCTCGAGCACATTGTAAAAGTCCTGCAACGTTTCCGGACCTGCGTCCGATTCTTCCCACCGGCGCGACTGTAACTGCTGAATGTTGTTCTTCATCTGCGAGAGTCCACGATCCCCCTTACGCGAGGGATCATACGCACACTCGTCGGCCCACCGGGGGGATTTCGATCACCGAAATCACCGTAGCGAACGGTCTTAATTTGGAACTTACTTGTTGAGGAATGAGCGGATTAGGTCCGCGATCCGGGCGCTGGCGTGGCCATCGCCGTACGGGTTGTGAACGCGCGACATGGCGTCGTAGGATTGGCGGTCGTCCAGCAATTTCGCGCATTCGGAAACGATGCGTTCACAATGCGGACCCACTAATTTTACGGTGCCTGCTTCCACCGCTTCCGGCCGTTCCGTCTTGTCGCGCATCACCAGGATCGGCTTGCCGAGCGACGGTCCTTCTTCCTGCACGCCGCCGGAATCGGTCAACAGAATGTAGGCCTGCCGCATGAGATCGACGAACTCGACGTAACCCAGCGGTTCGAGCAGCGCGATGTTCGGGCGTCCTTGCAAGGTCTGCTCGACGATGCTCCGCACATTGGGGTTGGGGTGCACGGGGTAAGCGATCTCGACATCGTCACGGTGCGAGAGAGCGAGAAGAGCGTCGCAAATCTGCTGGAATCCTTCGCCAAAGCTTTCGCGGCGATGGGCGGTAACCAGGATGAGCTTCTTGCCGGGATTGGGGCGGAAGACCGGGTTCGCGACCTTGAGGCTGCCGGACGCAAGACCGTCGCGCACGTGCAGCACGGCGTCGATGCCGGTGTTGCCGGTAACGAACACGGTGGCGGGGTCGACATTTTCCTTGAGAAGGTTCTGCCGGGCGCCTTCGGTGGCCGCAAAGTGGAGCGAGGCGAGCCTGCCTGTGAGCACGCGGTTCGATTCTTCGGGAAACGGCTGCGCGAGGTCCCACGTGCGCAGTCCGGCCTCGAGATGCCCGACCGGGATGCGCTGGTAGAACGCCGCCAGAGCGCCGGCAAACGTTGTGGTGGTGTCGCCTTGCACCAGCACCAGGTCCGGCCTGGCTTCAACCAAGACCGGCTCCAGAGCGGCAAGAATACGACTGGTGCTTTGCGATAAAGTCTGCGCCTGCCGCATGAGGTTCAGGTCGTAGTCGGGCTGGACCGAAAAGGCGTCCAACACCTGATCGAGCAGGTCGCGATGCTGTCCCGTGACACACACCGTTGGCTCGATATCGTTGGTTTGGCGCATGTGGCGCACAGCAGGGCAAAGCTTAACAGCCTCCGGCCGCGTGCCAAAAACGAACAGAACTCGCAAAGGTAAAACTTGTTCTTACTTGTGGCGGTAAGTGATGCGTCCCTTGGTCAGGTCGTAAGGCGACATTTCCAGGGTCACGCGGTCTCCGGCGAGAACGCGGATACGGTTGCGGCGCAATTTGCCGGCAAGGTGTGCCAGGATCGTACGTTCCTGATCCAACTGCACGCTGAACAATCCACTGGGGAACTTCTCTACGACGGTCCCGGTGACTTCGATCGAATCTTCTTTACTCATCTGCCTCCAATGCAGGGTGTAGTACTTACGTGACGATTATAGCCCAAAGAACAACTTGGATTCGCGCCAAAGGATATCGGTGACGTCGGTAAGTTGATGATCGGACTCCAAAATTCGCAGGGTGGCGTTGGGGTGCGAGGCGGCGAATGTTTCCGATAACGAACTGGGAACGACGTCGTCCTTGCGGCCATGCAGGATCAGCGCCGGCTGCCGGAAATCGGGAAAATCCGCATACTTTGCGGCATCTTCCACCAGCGCGTAGCGCAGGTCCATTTCGCGTTCGTGGCCGTAATGAAAGATTTTTCGAGTTCCGTTCGCCTTCCAGGCCGACAGATCGTCGGGTCGAAGTTCGCCGGGGTAGCGGGAGCCAAAACAAAACGCCGGCGCGAGAAGAATCAGCTTTTGCACCTGTTCCGGATGGGCCGCCGCGTAGAGCGCCGAAAGGTACCCGCCGAGGCTCGAACCGACCAGATGCACCGGCTTTCCATCGGCTTCCGCCTCGAGAATCCGCAACTGGCCGGTGACGGTGAGGTTCTCAAAATCGCCACCGTCGAGCGCGGGTACGACGCATTCGACGCCGCATTCGGCAAGCTTGGACGCGAAAAATCGCGCCTTGCTCGATTCCGGGCTGGAGGCGAAGCCGTGACAGTAAATAACCTTCATTTGTTCTCCGCAAGCGGCCGGAACCGCTCGTATACGTATTTGTTTTCGACCAGCGTCTCGCCGTTGGCCTCGAGTTCGCGATGCAGGGCCGCCACGGGCATCACGCTCGGGCAGGCGGCGCTCGGTTCATAGTCGACGATCAGACGCTGGCGCTGTCCGGCGATGGCCTCGCTGTCGAGGGCGATTCTGGCCAGACGCGAATCCTGCTTGCGGATCCAGACCACGCCTTTGAAGCGAGGTTTCTGGACGCCGCCTTTGCTACCGGGCTGAAATACTACTAAGCCTTTGTCCAGCGCGTCGATCGGCGAGAACGCGAACGCCAGCATCGCGGCGCCGCCACTTGGGGCACGCTCCTCGCCCGTGTAACGAAATTCATAGCCGGGCAGCGAAGGAGCGGCGAACATCAAGAGCATCTGGCCGAGGTCCGCCGCCGCGCCACGAATGCCGTACTTGGCAAGCTGTTCCAACTGGCGCCGCTTCTGTTTGTCGGAACCTTCCGCGTACGCCTGCGCGACCGCCTCCAACGTGGATGAGCCTGCCTTTACGGGCTTGCCATCCACCTCGCGCATTTGGCGAACCTCGCGAATGGCGCCCGTGGCGTCACGCATCTGGACGAACGAATAATCGGACTTCAGCGTCCGGCTTCGTCCCTTGGCCGACAGGTCCATGTGCGTGATGGTTTCTTTCGAATACAGTTGAACGGCGCAGCGGGAAAAGCTTTCGGCTTCGCGTGGCAGGGTCTGCAGCAACACCTGCATTGGAGTCGCTGCCGGGAGTGACGCGACGGCCAGGATTGCGACGGCGAAGATCCGGCAGCGGCCTCGCCTCATGCCGATAGCGGAGCCTTCTTGTGGCTTTCCGTGTACGATCGGGCGAACTTCGAAAACGCGTCGCGAACCTGGAGCGTCACAGGTCCAACGGGGCGGTTTCCGAACTGCTCGAGATAGGTGACCGGCATCACTTCGCGCGTCGTGGAGGTCATAAAGACTTCCGTCGCGCCCGTCAGGTCGGCGAGCAGCAGGACGTGTTCATGAATGTCGAGGCCGAGGTCGTTCAGGATAACGTCGCGGGTGATGCCGCCAAGGCATCCGGAACTCACCAGCGCGGGCGTGTAGATGCGGCCGTTCTGCACGATGAAGAGATTGGCCGAGGTACATTCGCTGACCTCGTTGCGTTCGTTCAACAGCACGACCTCGTCAAGGCCCTGCTTCTTGGCGCGCTCGTACCAGGTGAGGTTCTGCGCCCAGGAAAGGATCTTGGTGCCGGCGAATTCACACTGCGCGTGGCGGGCTTGCGGAACAATGCCAAGCCTCGCGCTTTCGCCCCACGCGGTGAGGTCGCGGGTGAACGCCACGATGTCGTAATCGGATTCGATGCCGGGCGTTTCAAACATCCCGCCGCGGTTGCGAATGATGCTCACTCGCAGCGTGGCGTTGTGTGCGCTGTTGGCGTCGATCAGGCTTTGTAGCTGCGCTTCGAGTTCGTCCGGCTGAGGCATGGGGACGCTGAGTTTACGGGCATCGCGGGCCATTCGGTCCCAGTGGCGCTGCCAGGCGAACATCACGCCGTCGTAGACGCGAATGGTCGTAAATACACCCCACCCGTTCAACACGCCGACCTGTCCCGGCGAAAGGAATTTTTCGCGGGTGTCGATCAGGCGGCCGTTGTGCAACAGGAGGGGGTGCATATACTTCGCAGTTTACCTCCCCGGCGGGAAGGATCAGGCGTTGGCGGCGGGGGTAGCGCCATCGAGTACCACGGCAACCGCGTGGATCACGGACGCAATGCGAACCGAGGCGAGGACGGATTCTTCCGCCAGTCCCTTTTCGCGCACCACACGGTCATGCGAGGCCATGCAGGCGCCGCAACCGTTGATCGCCGACACGGCGACGCAGAAGAGTTCGAAATCCACCGGCGCGATGCCGTGCATGCGGATGACGTTCATGCGCAGACGCGCCGGAATTTCGGCGTACTTCGGATGTTCCACCAGATGCAGAAAGCGGTAATAGATGTTGTTCATGCCCATGATGGCGGAGGCGGACTTGGCCGCCTCCATTGCCACGGGTTCCAACACCTTGCCGGCTTCCTCCACGATGACGTCCCGCAGTTGCGCATTGCGCGAAGCGTAGGCGCAGGCCACCGCGGTTCCCCAGAGTTGGGTGGGAGTGAGTTCGGTCTGCCGCAGCACGGCGCCCAGGTTCAGCTTCAGATCCTTGGCGTGGGCGGGCAGGGACTCGAGCAAGGCTTCGAGAGACATGATCCGTTAGACCTTCAGGGTCTCTTCGCCCTTCTTCCAATTGCAGGGGCAGAGTTCGTCGGTCTGCAGAGCGTCGAGCACGCGCAGAACTTCTTCGGGATTACGGCCGACGGCCAAGTCGTTCACCGACACGTAGCGGATGATGCCTTCGGGGTCGACGATGAAGGTGGCGCGCTGGGCGACGCCGGCATTGGGGTCGAGGATGCCGAGGCTCTTCGACAGTTCGTGCTTGATGTCGGCGAGCATCGGGAAGGGCAGATTCTTGAGGTCCTCGTGATGCGTGCGCCAGGCGAGATGAACGAACTCGGAGTCCGTGCTGCCGCCCAGAACCTGCGTGTCGCGATCGGCGAACTGTGCGTTCAGCTTGCCGAATGCGGCGATTTCGGTGGGACAAACGAAGGTGAAGTCCTTGGGCCAGAAGAAGTAGACCTTCCACTTGCCCGCGTAATCGCCGCCGCTGATGTCCTGAAAGGTCTTGCCCTTTTCCAGACTGACGGTGGCCGGCAGCTTGAAGTCGGGGAATTTCTGTCCTACGCCTAACATGTTGTTATTTCCTAGCTCCTGATGAGTGATGAGTCGAGATCTTTTTGTTGGATGCGCCGATGCCGCGGCATGATGCGCACAAACCGATAATTTCCACGCTGCACCGGGCAATGGCAAAGCCCTTGGGCAGGCGGCTTTTCAATTCCACCGGGGCGACGTCGCTTTCTTCAAGATCGAAGATCGCCTTACAGCCGGAACAGACCACGTGATGATGCGGGGTCATGTTGGCTTCGAGGCGCAGCGAGCCGTGATGGAGGCTGACTTCTTTGAGCAGGCCGGTGTCGAGAAAGGTCTTGACGTTCTTGTAAACGGTTCCGAGCGAGATCGACGGGATTCGTCCTCGCACCTGCTCATAGATGTTTTCCGGGGTCGGGTGTTGCCGGGAATCGAGCACGGCCTCGTAGATCACCTGGCGCTGGAAGGTAAAGGCCATGCCTTGTTCCTTGCAGCGCCTGCGCATATCTTCAACTGCCGCCGTGCGGGCCGCGGAGGTCAACACACTTTTATTAAACGATAACCATTATCGTTTGTCAAAAAGTCCTATTTAAGAAAGTCCGCGATCTGCTGCGCTTCGGCGGGCGTTAAGCGCCACTCCGCCGCGCCGGCGACGCCTTCGAGTTGCGACGGCGAACGGAGTCCAACGATCGCCGCTGTGACCGCGGGATGGCGCAGCGTCCACGCGATGGCAACCTCACCCGGAGTCTTGCCATGCTTCGCGCCGATCTCGCGGAGCAGTTCTACGAGATTCAGATTGCGCGTAAGCAGCGGTTCCTGGAAGTGAGGCATGCGCTGGCGATGGTCGTCGGCGGGCATCGCCTGGACACGTTCCCGGGTCATGCGGCCGGCCAACAGACCGGACTTCATCGGCGAATAAATGAGCGTTCCGATGTTGTTTTCGAGGCAATACGGAAGGATTTCCGCTTCAATATCGGCGGTAACCATCGAATACGGGGGCTGCAGTGAAGTGATGGGCGCGATCGCCTGCGCGCGCTTCAACTGCGAAACGTTGAAGTTCGACACGCCGATCCAGCGCACCTTGCCTTCCTGCTGCAACTTGGCGAGTTCCGTCCAGCCTTCCTCGATCTCTTCGTCCGGTTCCGGCCAGTGGATCTGGTACAGATCGATGACGTCGGTCTTCAAGCGGCGCAAGCTGTTTTCGCATTCCTTGCGAACCGAATCGGCCTTCAAGCGCTTGCCGATTTTGCCCTGCTCGTCCCACACGCGGGCGCACTTCGTGAAGACATACGGACGTGGCGAAAGACCTTCCAGAGCCTTGGCCACGACCTCTTCGGAATGCCCGAGGCCATACACGGCGGCCGTGTCGATCCAGTTCCAACCGGCGTCGACGGCGGCTCGAATCGCCGCGATGGATTCGTCGTCGTCCTGCGGGCCCCAGGCAAAGGCCCAACCGCCGCCGCCCATCGCCCAAGCGCCGATTCCAAGGGGTGTAATCTGCAAATCGCTGTTGCCAAGTTGTTTGGTTTGCATCAAGTTCACAGCGTACAATACGTGAGTGACCGCCTCCAAGACCGCGTCCACTTCCGAGAGTCCCGCATTACTGCGGCAATTGGGAATCGTGAGCGCGACCGCGCTTGTGGTGTCAAACATTATTGGCGTCGGCATCTTCACCTCCACCGGGTTTCTTGCGGCGGACCTTGGCGATCCGAAGCTGGTCCTTCTGATCTGGATCGCCGGGGCATTGTGCGCCATGGCTGGTGCGTTCTGTTACTCGGAACTGGGCGTAAATTTCCCGAGTTCCGGCGGTGAATACGTCTATCTGACCCGCGCGTTCGGCCCCACCTGGGGCTTCATGACCGGATGGTTGTCGTTCGTGGCGGGCTTTGCCGCGCCCATCGCTTCGAACGCCCTGGCATGCGCGGCGTACCTCAGCTTCTTCTTTCCGGCATGGCGCGACACGCAAGTGATCGGCACCGAACCGTTCGTGCTTCGAGTCGGCCCCGCGCAGATCTTCTGCGTCGTGCTGGTGGCCGTATTCAGCGCGCTGAACATCGTGGGATTGCGCTGGTCGGCACGCGTGCAGAACTTCCTTACCGGCACCAAGCTGGCCGTGATCTTCGGGTTCATCGTGCTGGGATTTACGGTCGGCAAAGGCGATTGGGCGAACTTTTCCGAAGTGATTCCGCGGTCGAATCCCGGCATTTCCATCAGCGAACAGTTCGCGCTGAGCCTGTTCTGGATCTACGTTTCCTACAGCGGCTGGAACGCGGCGACCTATGTCGCGGAAGAGTTGAAGAACCCGGCGCGGACACTGCCAATCGCGCTTGCCCTGGGCACCACCATCGCGGCGGCGCTGTTCCTGATTCTCAATGTGGTGTTCATATACGCCTCGCCGATGTCGGTGATGAAAGGCGTATTCGCGATCGGTTCGCTCACGGCGGAACGTTTGTTCGGTCAGGAGGCGGCTGGCGTATTCAGCGCCCTCATGGCCTTGGCGCTACTCGCCAGCGTGAACTCCATGGTCACGATCGGACCTCGCGTGTACTATGCGATGGCGCGCAACGGCGCCTTTTTCGCGGGCGCAGGCAAGGTCCATCCGAAATATCACACGCCGGTGAATTCGATCATCTGGCAGGGCCTGATGACGTTGGTGATGCTGTTCACCTCGTTCCGCGATTTGATGGACTACATCGGCTTTACGTTGAATATCAGCGCGGTGATGGCGGTCTCGTCGCTGTTCTTTCTCAGGAACCGGCCAGGCTGG
>JAFDVT010000567.1 GCA_018268875.1 Acidobacteriota bacterium | reverse complement strand
GTCTTCAATCGCCGGAGCCGCGCTTTCCGCCGGAATTTGCGGTTCCACGCCGCTACGTTCCATGTTCAGGAAGATGAACCGCGCCGCATTCCACAGCTTGTTGGCAAACGCGCGAGCCGAATCCAAACGCTCGTCGGTGAACGCGATGTCGTTGCCCGCGGCCGCGCCCAACACCAGCGAAAGGCGCATCGCATCGGTGCCCCACTTCTCGTTCACGGTCAGCGGATCGACGACATTTCCCTTGGTTTTCGACATTTTTTGACGATCGGCGTCGCGAACCAGCCCGTGCAGATGCACCTGCCGGAACGGAACCTCGCCCGTCATTTCGATGCCGAACATGATCATGCGGGCCACCCAGAAGAACAGGATGTCAAAGCCCGTCACCATCAGCGTGGTCGGATAAAACGCTTTCAAGTCCGCTGTTTCGTCGGGCCATCCCAACGTCGAAAACGGCCACAAACCCGAACTAAACCACGTGTCGAGCACGTCCGGATCCTGCGCGATGTTGCCCGAACCGCACTTGCCACAAGCCACCGGATCTTCACGCAGAACCGTGATCGCTTCACAATCCTTGCAATGCCACGCCGGGATGCGATGGCCCCACCACAATTGGCGCGAGATGCACCAATCACGGATGTTGCGCATCCATTGGAAGTACGTCGCCTCCCACATCGAAGGCACAAGTTCGATCGCGCCTGTTTCCACGGCTTTGATCGCCGGATCCGCCAGAGGCTGGATTTTCACCCACCATTGCTTCGAAACCAGCGGTTCCACAACGGTGCCGCAGCGCTGGCATTTGCTGATGGGCAGCGTATGCGGTTCCACCTTCTCGAGCAGCCCCGCGGCTTCCAGATCGGCCACCACGCGCTTGCGCGCTTCATAACGATCAAGACCCGCGTACACGCCGCCGGCCGCGGTGATCTTGGCGTCCTCGCCAATCACTTTGATGAACGGCAGGTTGTGGCGACGGCCCGCTTCAAAATCGTTGGGATCGTGCGCCGGCGTAACTTTCACGCTGCCGGTGCCGAACTCCGGATCCGCCATGTCATCCAGAATGATGGGGATTTCGCGATCCATCAGCGGCAGGATCACGGACTTGCCATGCAGGTCCAGATACCGCTCGTCCTTGGCGTTGATCGCCACCGCGGTATCGCCCAGCATCGTTTCCGGACGCGTCGTCGCCACGGTCAGGAACCGCCCCGGCATGCCCTTCACCGCGTACTTCACATGCCACAGCGAACCATTGGTTTCCTCATGCACGCTTTCGAGGTCCGACAGCGCTGTCGAACAACGCGGGCACCAGTTCACCATGTATTCGGCGCGGTAAATCAGGCCCTTTTCATACAGGCGGACAAAGGTCTCGCGAACCGCGCGCGACAAGCCCGGATCAAGCGTGAACCGCTCGCGGCTCCAGTCGCAGGAAGAACCCAGGCGCTTCATCTGATCGTCGATGCGCTTCTGGTAAATGTCCTTCCATTCCCACACTTTTTCGAGGAATTTCTCGCGTCCCAGATCATGGCGCGACAGTCCTTCCTTGGCCAGTTCGCGTTCCACCACCATCTGCGTGGCGATGCCCGCGTGGTCCGTACCCGGCACCCACAACGTGTTTTCACCCAGCATGCGATGCCAGCGAACCGCCATGTCGATCAGCGTGTGATCGAGCATGTGGCCCATGTGCAGCGACCCCGTTACATTGGGCGGCGGTACAGCGAGCGAGAAGTATTTCGCGCCCGGTTTTGCGGTCGCGTTATAGATCCCGGACTCAATCCACCACTGTGCCCAATGCGGCTCAAACCGCTGGGGTTCGTACACTTTCTCTAATTGCATGGAATGCCTTCAATGTATCATGTGGCTATCCGTATGCTCCGCTTTTTCCTGTTGTTTCTCGTCGTTTACAGTGCCTTCGGCGCCGGCCGCCGCGTGTTGTTCGACGCTCACAACTGCTACCCGTATGCCGGTTTGTTTGACGACCGTATGGACCGCGCGCTGGCCACCGGCCTGCCCGTTGCGATCGAACAGGACCTTGCGTGGCACGTCGATCATTCCGTGCTTTCGCACGAGGTGAAGACCACCGGAACCGAGCCGCTCATGCGCAGATACTTCTTCGAAAAGGTTCGCCCGCTGATCGAAAAGGAACTGAAGGATGGCGACAAAAGCAGGTGGCCGGTGATCACCCTGAACCTGGACTTCAAAACGAACGAGCCGGAACATCACCGCGCCGTGTGGGCGCTGCTCAAGGAATACGAACCCTGGCTGATGACTGCGAAAAAGGGCAAAACGCTGGAAAAAGTCGCCAAATTGAAGACGGCGCCGATCCTGGTGCTCACTGGCGAATCTGATGTTCAGAAGCAGACTTTTTATGACGCGGTGCCCGACGGCGGCCGCCTGCTGCTGTTCGGCGCCGTACCTCGCGGCACGCAGAACAAGGCTGACAACTACCATCGCTGGTCCAACAACCCCTGGATGTTCGTCGAAGAAGGTGGGCAGAAAAAGGCTGGCGACTGGACCAAAGAAGATGAAAAGCGCCTGAAGGCGTTGGTCGATCAGGCGCACAACAATGGCCTTTGGATTCGCTTCTTCACGCTCAACGGAATCTCTGCGCCGGGCTTGACGGAGTCGTACAACTTCGGCTCGAAAGAGGCAGTGGAAGCGCGTTGGAAGGCCTGCATCGAAGCGGGTGTGGACTTCGTCGCCACCGATCAATACGAAGAGTTCGCCGCATTCCAAAAACAGCATGTGGCGCGTTGAGATCGCCTGCGCGGCAGGTGACGAAGACGTTGTGTTGGCGCGCTTGCTGCCTCTGGAACTCGCGGCAGCGGACACCGAAACACCGGGCCTGGTAAAAGCGTGGTTCGCCTCGCGCGAAGACGCGGAGCAAGCCGGCGGCGCGATTTTTGAAGAAGAGGTTCAGAACTGGAATCAGTCCTGGCAAGCGGAATGGACCGCGCAACCCGTCGGCCAGCGTCTTTGGCTCGCACCGCCGTGGGATGACGCGCCCGCGCCGCAAGGCCGCCTGAAGCTTGCCATGCATCCCGGAACGCTGTTCGGCAACGGCGACCATCCCACAACGCTGTTGTGTCTGGAAGCCCTGGAACGGCATGTGACGCCTGGATGTCGCGTCGCGGACATCGGGTGCGGCTCAGGACTTCTACAACAAGCCGCCAAGTTGTTGGGTGCATCCAAAGCCGTTGGATGCGACCTTGACTTTGCCGCCGCGCAAGCCGCGCCCGACGCGTTTCAGGGCAGCGCGGACGCCATCGCCAGCGCGTCCATCGACGTCGTGATCGCCAACATTCAACTGGGTGTACTGGAGCGCATCGCGCCGGAACTGCGGCGCATTTCGCGTGGAAAAATCGTCATCAGCGGGTTGCTGGAAGATCAACGCATCGACGGCGCGACCGACATTCATGCGAAAGACGGTTGGATTTCGCTACTTCTTCCCGCGAGCTTTTGACGCTTTGCGCGCATCCTCATAAGCCATGATGTAGTCGGGAATCGGCACACGTCCGGCCGCTTCCGCGATGACATCGAGTGGCAAATCGTCAAGCGACTTAAACCGGATGCAACTCTTTCCGATGTCCAGTTTCTTGCCCGCTTTGGCGAACGCATCGCGAATCCAGGCTTCGGAACCCGCGCCGATGTAGGCGGTCAAAAGATACAGCGCCATGTGATTCTTTTGCGACGCGAGGTACGCGTAAGGCAGAGGATTGCTGGGATCGTTCAGGTAGCCTCGCTCGTACGTTTTCAACGGCACGACGTAGGAAATCATCCCGGTGCACATGGTTTCCTGAAGGCCCTTGGGAAGATGCTTTTTGAGCAGTGTTCGCAGGGTTTTGATCGCCGCGCGGCGGTCGGCGGGCAGTTCGTCGAGATACTGCGTGACGGTCAAAGCCTTGGAATACATGAAGGCCTCATCATAGCGCACGCAAACCGCGAGTTGACCCGCCACCGGACGTTGCGGGACGCTAGGAGTGGCTGCCCGTTGAAGATCACGATTTCCAAGGAAAATTACCTGAAAGCCATCGCCGAAGCCGAGGCCGAAGGGGAGTTTGTTATCGCCGCCACGCTTGCGCGCTGGCTCAATGTTTCCGCGCCCGCCGTGACCATGGCCCTGCGACGTCTCAAGCGCGACGAATGCATCACGGTTGCAACAAAAGACGGGCAGATTCAGCTCACGCCAACGGGCCGCGCCATCGCCGACCGTCTGCTTCGCCGCCACCACTTGATCGAACGCATGTTGACCGAAGTGTTCGGCATGGCGTGGTACCGCGTGCACGATGAAGCCGAGCAGTTGGAACACGCCGTATCCGAAGAGTTCGAACGTTTGCTGCTCGCCAAGCTGGGTACCGAAGCATTCTGTCCACATGGCAATGGAGAGGGCGTGGAAAGCCCCGCCCGGCGCCGTGAACGAGGTTGGAAGCCGCTCGACGAACTGCAGCCGGGTTCGACCGCAAGAGTCAAAACCGTGTACGAGCGCGACCGCCAGTTGCTTGAGTACCTGGATAGCCTTGGACTTCGTCCCGGGGCTGGTTTTACAGTGGTTTCGCGCAATTATGACGACACGTTGACGTTGCAGGTGGACGGACCTCCCGTTCACCTGGGTTTGTCCGCCGCGCAAAAGGTTTGGGTAGACTGAAGCCGATCTATGAGTCAAACTCTTCACTACAGTGCGATCCCCGGCGAGGTTTTTCGCGACCGCTGCGAGCGCCGCATCCTGCACACGCCGAACCTCATGACCGTGATCATCGACTTTCGCAACGGTCCGTGGCCCGAGCCCGATCCGTATCATTCGCATCCTCACGAACAGGTGACCTACATCGCCGAGGGCGAACTCATCTTCCTGGCCGAAGGCGACGAACCGAAACGCCTGTCCGCGGGCGATATGTTTGCGGTTCCTTCCAATCAGCCGCATTCGATTCACCTGCTTTCGCCGACCGCGCGATTGATCGACAGCTTCACCCCGCTACGGCAGGATTTCCTCGGCTAAAATAGTCGATCATGTCAGCGTTCGGCGACGATCATCAGCTTCAGGAAGTCACTCAGCTTCTAGGAAAGTGGTCGTCAGGGAACCAGGATGCGCTGGAACAGGCGACGGAGCTTGTTTATTCGGAACTTCGCCGGATTGCCTCCGCGTATTTGCGCAGCGAACGTGCGTCCCACACCCTGCAGCCGACGGCCCTGATTCACGAAGCGTACATGCGGCTCGCCCGCATGCAACCCGGCAACTTTGATGGACGAAAACAGTTCTTAGCCCTTGCCGCGCGGCTGATGCGGCAGGTGCTGGTCGATCACGCCCGCAATACCAAAGCGGCCAAGCGCGGCGGAGGCGCTACCAAGGTAAAGCTGCAGGAAACGCTCGCCTACGCGTCGCCGGAACGTTCCGACGAATTCCTGATGCTCGACCAGGCGTTGACCCGCCTCTCCGAATACAGCGCCCGCAAAGCGCAGATCATCGAACTGCGCTACTTCGGCGGTCTGGATCTGAACGAGATCGCCGAATACCTTGGCATTTCCACTTCGACCGTGAGCCGCGAACAGCGCCTCGCCGAAGCGTGGCTGGCCGACACCGTGGGCGAAATGGTGCACTCGGATTAGCGCGCGGCGCCTTGCGAATCCGCTTGTACAGGTAGCGGCATGAGTCCGGAACGCTGGCACATTCTCGAAGACCTCTTTCATCAGGCGATGGACCTGCCCGCCGGCCCGGAGCGCGATCAATTTGTTGCGGAACGCACGTCCGGTGACCCCGAACTCCACCAGCGCCTCACCCAGCTTTTGCAGGAAGAAGAGGCCGGCGTGCAGAAGTTCGACGATATTGTCGGCACGGCATTGTTGGCCACCGCGTCCGCCGCCTCACAACCGCCCGATGAGTGGATCGGGCGCCGCATCGGGTCCTACCGCATCGTTGGCGAACTGGGCCGCGGCGGCATGGGCGTGGTCTACGAAGCCGAACGCGACGATAGCGAATACCGTAAAAAAGTCGCTATCAAGATCGCGCCGGAATGGCTGCGTTCGCCGGCCGCGATCGAGCGTTTCCGCGAGGAACGTCAAATTCTCGCGACTTTGGAACATCCCGGAATTTGCCGCATGCTCGACGGCGGCACGATCGACGGCGCGCCTTATTTTGTGATGGAACTCATCGAAGGCGAGCACCTCATGCAGTACTGCCAGGGCAAATCGCTCCGCCAGCGCCTCGATCTGTTCCTCCGCATTTGCCAGGCCGTCGCGTACGCGCACGAACGACTGATCATCCATCGCGATCTCAAGCCCGGCAACATCCTGGTGACTGCCGACGGCTCGCCAAAGCTTCTCGATTTCGGCATCGCCACCATCGCCGGGCTCGTCTCGGGGCAGGAGAACGAACGCCTTCTAACGCCCGATTACGCGAGCCCTGAACAGCTTCGCAACCAGCAGGTAAGCACGCGCACCGACGTCTACGCGCTGGGCCTCATCCTGTACGAATTGCTCACCGGCGTCAAAGGACAGAGGGCCGACACATCGTCCGCCGAAGCGTTGACGCGCAGCGTGTGCGACACCACCGTTCCCCTGCCCAGCACGGCCCATCTGGAACCGAACGTCGAGTTGCCGTATCCGCTGCGGCGCCTGGAAGGCGACTTGGACGCCATCGTCCTCAAGGCCGTTTCGAAGGATCCCCAGCATCGCTACATGTCGGTCGCGGCGGTTGTCGGAGACCTCGAAAACTATCTCGCCATCCGTCCCGTGGCAGCCCGCGGCAACGAGCCCTGGTACAAAGCCGCAAGATACCTTCGGCGGAATTGGCTTCCGGTCAGCATGGCGTCGCTCGCGATCTTGAGCCTTATCGGCGGCGCCGCCGCGTTTGCGTATCAGGCCAACATCGCCAACGAACGTTTCAACACTGTGCGCAAGCTGGCCACGACGATTCTGTTCGACGTGCATGACAACATCGCGACGCTGCCTGGGTCCACCAAAGTACGTTCGATGCTGGCCTCAACGGCCGCCGCGCAACTCGAAACGCTATCGCGCAACGCCGGTTCGCATTGGGCATTGCGCCGCGAACTTGCCGATGCGTACTTGCGCCTCGGCACCGTCCAAGGCACGCTTGGCGCAAGCCTCGGCCGCATGCCGGAATCCCAGGCAAGCTTCCAGTCCGGGCTGTACCAGTTCGAGGGAATGCCCGAAAACGAACGTTCGCAAGCCGCCGTCGTGGAAGGACGCTTGATCGCCATGCACTCCACGCTGCTCCAACAAAAAGGACAGGGACGCGACGTTTCGCCTCGCCTGGAACGGGCCGCGGCGCTGCTTGAATCCGCCTGTGTACGCGACGTGCCCCCCGATGCTAAAAAAACAGCATGCATGGCGTGGTACGACACCTTGATCATGCTTTCGGAAAACAGCCTCCTCTTCCGGCGCGATGCCGAGGGTGCCAAGGTGCTGGACCGCGCCGATCGCGAAGTCTATCGCCTACCCGCGCCGCTGCAGCGTGACATCGCCACTCTCCGTCTGGCGATTCAGCGGGGCCGCTGGCTGTTCCTGCAAAAGAGACGCGCCGAATGCTTCGCCAGCCTCGACACCTACGAACCTGTGGCGCGGCGCGTCGTCCAGGCCGCACCCGACGACCCTTCGGCGATACGTACCGCCGCCAACTTCGCTTCCATGCAGGCCTGCTTTGCGTTTGAGGATCTCACCGCCGCCGAACGCCGGCGCCATATCGGCCTGCTTCGTTGGAGCATCGGACTCATCGATCGTCTCATCGCCCGCGACCCCGACGACGTCCGCGCGCGCTATTTGCGTGGCACAACGGAAACCGTGATCGCCGACGAACTGTACTTCACGGACCCCAAGGCCGCGATCCCCGTCGCAAAGTCCGCGATCGATGCCATTCTTACGTCGACCGCCGGCAGTCCTTACAACCGCGACGCCTACGCGATGCTTTTGCAGGCCGCGCGCCTGTACGTCACGCTGAACCTGCATTACGGCAATTTTGACGACGCGTTGACAATCGGCCGCACGGTGGTTGCGCGTGACCGCACAGAGGGCAACGCGCCGCTGTCCCCGGCCGCGTTGGAACTTCGCGCCCGCCTTCTGCTAGCCGGCTTTGCTGAACCGCTCGCGCACGCCCTTCGCGCGCGCCTTTGGGCGGATGTCCTGCAAGCAGCCAAAGGACTGGATTCGAACGAATCGGGCGAAGCCACAGCGGCGTTCGCGGCGTACGAAAAGTATCGCCAGAGCGTTGCCGGCAACAAATAGTCAAGCGAACAGCCGCAGCGCGACCGCGCAGGCAACCATCAGCCATCCGAACACATCGCCAAAGCGCGAATAGAATGTCGCACTGCCTGGCGACACCGCGAAGTCAACGATTAGCGAACCGCTGCTGAGCGCTTCCGCGGCGATTCGTCCAAAGCGATCGGTCACCGTCAGCAGACCTTCGCGCGAGGCACGAAACATCGCAAAGCCGCTTTCGATACCGCGTATGGCGGAAAGCCGCGCAGCCATCCACGCGTCTTCTTGAAAGTCCCACGCCGGGTCCAGAACAACGTCGACGCCTTCGCGACCGTACATGCGGCCGAACGACGGGAAGTGATAGTCCTTGCATACGCCCAACCCGTAACGGACGCGTCCCACGCGCGCTACGACAGGCTTGTCGCCCGGCGTCAGGTACGATTCGAGACCCGGCACAAGGTGCATCTTGTCGTATTGCACTACGGTCTCAGGACCCACCAACCAAAGCCGGTTGTACATCCGCCCATCCACCGGAACCGACGTGCCCGCGCCGATGTAGACGTTGTTGGCGCGGGCGGCCTCAGCCAGCATCGTCATTTTTTCGCGGCTGCGTTCGGGAGTCTTGAAGTCTTCGATCTTTTCCGGCAGAAGAATGATCTCCGCGCCGCGCCGGGCCAGGTCTTTGATGCCGTCCTGGTACCGCATCCAGACGCGATCGGCTTCCGCCTGAGGCCCACGGCCGCTGATGAGATCATCGATCGCCAGCAAGCCGACGCGAACTCGCGGAATGTTCACCGACAGTTCCCGCGCGTCGCCCACAGTAGGAATCACCGCGCCGTAAACCAGCGCCAACACCACAACGGCAAGCGCCGGTGCGAGCATCCGCAGGCGAGGCCGGTACTCCAGCGCGATCGCAACCACGCTGGCGGGAAGGCACAACAGGAACACGACGCCGGGCGTCCCCGCGAAGGACGCGACCTGTAGCACCGGCAGGAAGTCGCCCTGGCTGTACGCAAGGCTTCCAAAGCTGCTGTGTGGCGACAGCAACGTGATCAGCGTATCGAGCGCGGCCCACGCCACCGGGTACGCGAACACCGCGTACCAGCGCCGTTCCCGCGTCACGACGCGATGCGTAAACTGCACCGCCGCGCGCCACAGAAACG
>JAFDVT010000566.1 GCA_018268875.1 Acidobacteriota bacterium | reverse complement strand
CCGGCCCCCATCGCAAAATCCACCGCCGCGCGAACCGCGTCTTCCGGCTTTGCATACGGCGGCACGTCGTACACGCGCGTCCGAAGCTTGTACTCGGGATGATTGGCGCGGACGCACACATAATAGGTGCCGCGATCCTTCAACACACGCGCCGTAAACTTGTTGCCGGGCAGCGCCTGCACCTCATGCGGCAGCGCCACCGGATCTTCGCCTTCGAAGTACGGAGCCGCCTTGCCGTCCGCCCCCACGCGAAACACGGCGACGTCCACCGGCAGATGATCGCGTTCCATCAGTTCCACCTGGAAGTACACCAGCTTCGGCTTCGCTTCGGTGAACTCGAACCGGTACCAGTCCTGCTCGCCCATCGGATCTTTGGGACGCGGCGTGTTTTCGAACGGCAGGTACGGGTTCTCGTCCGCCGACGCAAACACCACCGCGCCCAGCGGGATGGAGTTCGCCTGCTGCCAGGTGTTGTTCGGTTCGCGCTTCACCAACGCGGAAGCGGGCCAGCGCGTGGCCTTCAACTCAAAGTGCCCCGTAGCGCCTTCCACCACGAACTTGAGCGATCCACCAGCCTTGGGCGCCGCCACCAGCGTCGTGTAGTCGCCATCGCCGATGTGCAGACGCTTCGATGCCAGAACCTCGCCCGCCGCACCTTCGATGCGGATCGACGCATCGCCCGCAGGCTTTACGGCGAAGTTGACGCTCACCGTTTCGCCTGCCGGAACCTGCCTGACGAACTCTTTCCGGCCCTTCAGACTTCCACTTTCCGCGATCACTTCGGGAAGGTTCGCCGCGGAAGAGACGACGGAAACAATGACAAAGCAACTGGCAACGACTGGAAACAGGTTCATGTTGTGTGAGATCTCGTGCAGAAAGAACTACGACCGGTCGTCGAGGATCGACTTCAACCGCTGATACCCGGCCCGGCTCACCGGCAATTGCGTGCCATCCAAAAGGACCGCGATTTTCGAATCCTTGGTGTACGGCTCGATTTTGGCCACACGCTCGAGGTTCACGATGTGCGACCGGTGGATGCGCAGAAACCGCTTCGGGTCGAGCGACGCTTCCAAGCTCGAAATGGTCTGCTGCTTTAAATAGCCTTTTTTATTGCTGTACAGGCACACGTAATCGTCCTGCGCCTCGACGTAATCCAGCTTGTCGATCGGGATGATGTGCACCTTCGGACCGTCTTTGACGACGATCCGTTCGCTATGCGGCTGTTCTGGCGACCGGGCTTCGCGCTTCAGATCCGCCGCCGATTCCGGCACCACCGGGGCTCGGCGATTCTCGCCCATCCGCTGCCTGGCGCGGCCGAGCGCTGTCTGGAACCGGTCCATCGAGAACGGCTTCAACAGATAGTCGACGGCATGCGCGTCAAAGGCCTTCATCGCGTATTGATCGAAGGCGGTCGCAAAGATCACGGCGGGCTCATGTTCGATCAATTCCAGCACTTCGAACCCGTCCAACTTCGGCATCTGGACGTCCAGAAACACCAGGTCCGGTTCCAGCTCGTTGATGACTTTGACCGCTTCAAACCCATTGCCGCATTCGGCCACGATTTCGATTTCCGGCGCGCTTTCGCTCAGGTATTCGCGGGTCACCAGCCGCGCCAGTTCCTCGTCGTCCACCAGCACAGCCGTAATCCTGCCCGTGCTTTTCTTCTTGGTTCCTACTGCCGCCGCGCCCGTATCGATCACCCCGGAAGGCTTGGACAGCGCCTTCAGGTCCAACACAACCTCGCGCGCCGACTGGTACCGTTCGTCCGGATCCTTTTCCAGGCATTTGCGAACAATACGATCCAATTCCGCCGGTACTTCGTAGTTGAACCGCGCCATTGCTTCGGGCTGCGCGGTCAGGATCTTGGCCAGCGTCTCCTGGCTGGTCGCGCCGTCAAACGGCACACGCCCGGTCGCCATTTCATACAGCACGGCGCCCAGGCTGAACAGATCGCTCCGCGCGTCCACCTCGCGCCCCAGCGCCTGTTCCGGACTCATGTACTGCATCGTGCCCATTACCATTCCGATGTCCGACATCGCCCGTGTTTCGGCGTTGTCTTTCGGAACAGCGGCAGTAGCGGCGCAAACCCGGGCCAACCCGAAGTCCAGAACCTTCACATGGCCTCGCCGGTTGACGATGATGTTGCCCGGCTTGATGTCGCAATGCACGACGCCGCTTTGGTGGGCCGCGTCCAGCGCGTCGGCCACCTGCGTGCCGATCGCCACAATTTCCTTCACCGGCAGCGGACCATGTTCCAGACGAACGTTCAACGGTTCGCCTTCCACATGCTCCATCACGATGTAGGCTTGCCCATCCTGCCGCCCGATGTCGTACACATACATGACGTTCGGATGGTTCAGGCCGGACGTGACCTTGGCTTCCTGCGTGAACAGTTGCAGGCGGCCGGGGTCGTTGCAGACGTCCGTGGGCAGGAACTTGATCGCCACCTGCCGGTCCAGCCGTTCGTCGGTGGCAAGGTACACCTCGCCCATGCCGCCCGCGCCGAGTTTGCGCAGGATCCGGTAATGTCCGATGGTTTTCCCATTGGAAAGACTGGTCGCGGTATCCAAACTGGCAGTGTATCAACCCGTGGTCCTAAGACCAATCCCGGCGCGACTGCTAAACTGCCTTGCGGAAGCCAAATTTGGCCGGTGTCAGGCCTGGTCTTCAAAACCAGTGAACGGTACTCGTATCGTTGGTGGGTTCGACTCCCACTGGCTTCCGCCAATCCTCGCGGCCACTTAGCGGACGTTGCCGGTTGGCCGCAAGCCCCGAAACGAGCTGTCGTCCAGCCTGCCGGATATCGTTGTCTTCCGGTCCTTCGCCTACGATACTCTGAACCTCATGCTGGTCGATGTCCACAGCCACTACTGGGAGTTCCCACAACACTTCTCCGACGACTTCCGCCTCCAGGCCAGGCGCGCCCGCGGCGATGCCGGCGAGGTGGACCTCACCGTTCGTTGGGAGGACTACGCGGCCTCAGGCGGCGCTTCCTGCGACCGTACCATCGTCTTCGGCGGCAAGGCCCGCCACAGCGGCCTCTGGGTGCCCGACCAGGAAATCGCCCGCTACGTCGCGTCGCAACCAGCCAAGCTCATCGGATTCCTCAGCATCGACCCCACGCAGCCCAATTGGCAGGACGAACTCGTCGAAGGCCACCAGGATCTGAAGTTAAAGGGCATCAAGCTCATGCCCATGTATGCCAACTTCGCGCCCAACAGCCGCGAACTCGATCCGCTGTGGGAATACGCGACCAAACACCGTTTGCCTGTGCTGCTGCACACCGGCACGACGTTTGTCGCCCAGGCGCCGCTGGCCTACACCTTGCCGCGCTTGCTCGACGAAGTGGCTACCCGCTTCCCCGAGGTCCGTATGATCCTCGCGCACCTGGGCCACCCGTACGAAGGCGAATGCGTGGTGACGATCCGTAAGCATCCCAACCTGTACGCCGACGTTTCCGCATTGCATTACCGGCCGTTTCAGCTGTACCAATCGCTGATGCTCGTGCAGGAATATGGCGTGTGGCACAAGCTGTTGTTCGGAACGGACTACCCGTTCACCACCGTCGATGCCAGCCTGGCGGGCATGCGCGGGTTGAACGGCATGCTCGAAGGCACGATGCTGCCCCGTCTCAACATGGCCAAGATGGAAGAGATGTTTTATCGCGACTCGCTGCGATTGCTGCAGATCGAAGTCTAAAGTCCCTGAAAGAAGCTGGTTGCCGTATTCCGAAGCTTCTGTGCGAACTCCTCAACGGCGTCCAATGGGATCTGCGTCGTGGTTCCGGTGATCGAAAGAGCGGCCGCAAACTGGCCGTTCGGCTGAAACACCGGCACCGCGATGCAACGCACGCCGATTTCTTCTTCCTCGTCGTCCACCGCATACCCGCAGGACCTCGCACGCGCCAGTTCCCGCCGCATCGCTCTTGACGACGTGATGGTGTTGCGCGTGTATCGAATGTAGGTCTGCTTGCTCAGCGCATGTTCGGCGATCTCGGGCGGTCCCCAGGCCAGAATTACTTTGCCGACACCGGTACAGTGCAGGTCCATGCGCCGTCCGATGTAGGTATCGAACTTGATCAGCCCCGGCGCGTCCACCTTCTGGATGTACACGCCCTGGTTGCCATCGGGCACGGCCAGGTGCGCGGCCAGATGAACCTGATTCACCAGCGCGCGCATGCCGGGTAGCGCGATCTCGCCCACCGGCAGGTTCTTGTTCATGCCGCGGCCCAGCCCGTAAGCCTTAAGCCCCAGATGATAGTTCAATGACTCCGGCTTGCGCGCGACGTACCCCAGCCGCTCGAGCGTAACCACAATCACGTGCGCCGAACTCTTGGGAATGTTCAGGCGCCGGCTGAGTTCCGAAATGTTCATGCCTCGCTTGGAATTATCCAGGGCATCAAGAATAGCGAGAGCGCGTTCAACGGCCGTAGCGTTCGGAATACCGGACATGCGTGCTCCTAGGGTGGTGTAAAACCATTGCAAAAGCCAAGATATTTTTTAGTGCGTCCAGCCCGTTGAACGAAAATCGGTTGGATTGCCCTGCGTGTCTTGAAAATTCCAAGTCCGTCCCTTACCCTGAATCCTGAGCTTTCACCTTCATGCCGTTAACGACCACCACCACCAGCAGCCGTGCGGCTCTCGAACACGATATCGCGCTGTGCGAGTTTGCCGAAAAACACCTGTACACAGCGGTGGTATCGGATTCGCTCGATCAACTGGGCGTCCGCAACCAGGCGATGCGCGAATACCTGCGGCCTGTTTACCCAACGGCTCGCATGGCGGGCTGGGCTCGAACCATCACCTGTTCCGACCTCTATCACATCCCCGAGGATCCCTACGGCATCGAGATCGAAGCGGTGGATAGCCTGCTGCCCGGCGAGGTAGCGGTGGTCGGCACGCAGAACTCAGTTCGCAACGCGCCTTGGGGCGAACTGTTGTCGACGGCCTCGAAAGCACGCGGAGCCCGCGGCGCCGTGGTGGACGGACTTGTCCGCGACGTCGAAAAGATCCGCGAACTCGGCTTTCCTGTGTTCGCCACTGGCATCAAGCCCGTGGATTCCATGGGGCGAGGCTTGGTGACGGCCTACCAGGTGCCGGTGGAATGCGGCGAGGTCCTGGTGCATCCCGGCGACTTCGTGTTTTCGGATTTCGATGGCACGGTGGTAATTCCCAAAGCCATGGTGAAGGAAGTGATCGAACTGGCGGCCGAAAAAGTGAACCGCGAAAACAGTTCGCGCGACGAGTTGATGAAGGGCGCGTACCTGCGCGACGTGTTTAATAAGTACGGCGTACTGTGAAGATTACATCCATTGAAACGATCCCGGTTCTGGTGCCCATCCAGCCGGAATTTGTCATCCGCGGCGCGATCGGCGTACATTCGGAATCGCCTTTCGTCCTGCTGCGCGTACACACCGATGAAGGCATCACCGGCCTGGGCGAAGTTTCCTGTACGCCGGTGTGGAGCGGCGAAGACAACGTCACCGCCGTTCACATCATCCGCAACTTCATCGAACCGGCGCTCATCGGCGAAGATCCACGCGACATCGAACGGCTCACCGCCAAAATGCGTCGCGTGGTCTTCGCGCACCCGTTCACCAAGTCCGGCGTCGAGATCGCGCTGTGGGACATCCTGGGCAAAGCCTGCGGCCAGCCTGTGTACCGCCTGCTCGGTGGCGCTGTTCGCGACCGTATCCCAATCAAGATGTCCGTTTCCGGCGCCGCTCCCGACCGCGCGGCGGAAATCGCTTCTTGGGCCGTGGCCAAGGGGCTTACCGCGCTCAAGGTCAAGGTGGGCATCGAACCCGAAGCGGACATCGCTCGCGTGGCCGCCGTCCGCAAGGTCGTTGGACCGAAGTTCCGTGTCGGTATCGACGCCAATGGCGGATGGTCGGTGCGTGTCGCGATCCAGACGATTCGGCGCATCGTCGAAGAGTCCAACGTCTTCTTTGCGGAACAGCCCGTAT